>NZ_CBFIIF010000033.1:0-33999 GCF_965662665.1 Congregibacter sp.
TAAACCCAAGTCAGTGCCCGCCTTCACGGCGGCCCTCAGCATATCGCCAGTCGAAATCTGAGGAATGCCAAAGGCTTCGGTAATGTACTGAGCTTGGGTGCCTTTTCCGGCGCCAGGGGCTCCGAGCAGAATCAATCGCATGAACTTCCTCGTATCTGGTGGTATGAATTTCTATCGGCCAAGAAGCGAACCCCCCGTCCGAGCCGGACACCATACCGAGAGCCCAGAGGGGAAACAAGCAGCCTTTAGTCGAAGACTGGCGCTCTAATCAGATGCTTTTACCTGCTCCCACAGCAGCTCCATAGCCGCGACATCAAGAGCCTCCAACGCCTCTCCCTTCGCTGAGCAGCGTGCTTCCATGGCACGAAAACGACGCTCAAATTTTGCGCTGGCCCTGCGCAGTGCGGTCTCCGCATCCACTTTGAGATGCCGTGAAAGATTTACGACAGTAAACAGCAGATCACCGAGTTCGTCTTCTACAGCGTCGCTATCTCCAGCGCCCATCGCTTCTCGTAACTCCTTGAGCTCTTCATCGACCTTACTGACTACGGGCTCAACGTCGGGCCAGTCAAATCCGATGCGCGCGGCGCGTTTTTGCAATTTTTGCGCCCGGGGTAGCGCAGGCAGCGCCACCGGCACGTCATCCAATACACCGTGCTGCTCACGACCCGCCCTCTCTTGAGCTTTAATAAGCTCCCACTGCTGTTTAACGGCCGCGGTGCTGTCCGAGGCGTCCCCCGAAGAATTCGTTGTTTTGTCGACGATCCCTTCTATCTGCCCCTGGGCGAACACATGAGGATGGCGACGGAGCAACTTGTCTGCGAGACCGTGCACCACGGATTCAAAGCTAAACACGTCCCGCTCCGCTCCCAGCTGAGCATAGAAAACAACCTGAAACAGCACGTCCCCCAGTTCATCCGCTATGTGAGGATAATCTCCCGCCTCAATCGCCGCCGCGAGTTCGTAGCACTCCTCCAGCGTTGAGGGCACGATACTCTTAAAGTCCTGTTGTACATCCCAGGGACACCCGTGCTCGGGGTCGCGAAGCCGCTGCATGACGCGCAGTAAATCTGCGACGCTATAGCTTGAATCTTCCAAGGCGGGTGCTCCGATTACAGCCAAAGTTGGTTTTCAGAACCGGTTCAGGTACTCAGGCGACGCGCCGAGATCACGTTCTTGAGACGGTTGAGACGCTCAAGGAGCTTTGCCAGGGAGCCTAAATCGCCAACTTCGACAGTAAGGCGCATGGCCGCTGCATGGGCTTTACGATTCGTCTGGGTCTGAATAGAGAGAACGTTGATACGCGCATTTGCGAACATCGACGTTACGTCTCGTAGCAAGCCCTGACGGTCGTAGGCCTCAATGGCAATATCCACTTCAAAACGTTCATCAGGGGTACCGCCCCACTCAACATCGATGACCCTCTCGGGATGCTGCTCTGAGATCTTCAAGACACGAGCACAGTCTTCGCGGTGAATGCTCACGCCTCGTCCTTGAGTAATGAAACCCGTAATCGCATCTCCCGGCACCGGCTTGCAACAGCCGGCAATATTGGTAAGGAGGTTACCCACGCCCTGCACCTGCACCGCATTGCGTTTGCGCCCGCCGCTGGGACGACTGACGCGCAGCTCTGGCTGGGGTTTGCTGCCAATCAGCGTTTCTGCAGCATTAACAACCTGAGAGGCAGACAGATCGCCAGAGCCTACGGCGGCATACATATCGTCAACGGTTGGAATACTCAGTTTTACCGCGATGCGCTTGTAGTCCACGCTGGTCAGTGCCAGACGGCGGAACTCTCTTTCCAACAATTGCCTACCGGCGTCCACGTTTTCTTCGCTGGCCTGGCTCTTGAACCAGGCCTGTACCTTGGCCCGAGCCCGGGGCGTCTGAAGATATCCAAGCCCCGACTGCAACCAATCTCGCCGCGGACGATTCTCCCGGCCTGTGAGTATCTCCACACGATCGCCCGTCTGCAGGCAATGCGTGAGAGGCACAATCTGCCCATTCACTTTTGCCCCCCGGCAGCGATGCCCCACCTCCGTGTGCACGTGATAGGCAAAGTCCAGAGGGGTGCCTCCACTCGCCAGATTTACGACATCCCCCCGGGGAGTGAACACATAAACCCGGTCCTGAGCGACATCAAACTGGAGTTGCTCCTCAACGCTTACGGCATCTCCGCTCTCTTCATGCCAATCAAGTACCTGACGCAGCCAATTGATCTTTTCATCGTAGGTCGAGCCGGAGCTGCGCCCGGTATCAGTTCCCTTGTAGCGCCAGTGCGCGCAAACACCGAGCTCTGCTTCTTCATGCATTTCATGGGTGCGAATCTGGACTTCAAGGATTTTACCTTCGGGACCAATCACCGCCGTATGTAGCGAGCGGTAACCGTTCTCTTTAGGGCTGGCGATGTAGTCATCAAACTCATTGGGAATATTGCGCCACAGTCCATGCACAAGACCGAGCGTCGCGTAGCAGTCTTTTAACTCCGGCACCAGAATACGCAGGGCGCGGATATCATAGACCTGCGAAAAGCCGATGCCCTTTCGCTGCATTTTTCGCCAAATACTGTAAATGTGTTTTGATCGACCGCTGATTTCAAATTCGATGCCGGCTCCGCCGAGCACCGAGCGTAGCTGATCGGTTACCCGCGTAATAAAACGATCGCGCTCAAGTCGCTTGCCATCCAGAAGGCGGGCAATTCGCTTATAGGAATCGTTGTAGAGGTAGCGAAAAGACAGATCTTCAAGCTCCCACTTGAGGTGTCCTATACCCAGACGGTGCGCGAGCGGCGCGTAAACATCGAACACGTCTCTTGCGACCATCTCCTGGCGCGTTTTATCACTCTTCACAGCGCGTATCGCGCAGGTTCTTTCTGCGAGTTTGATGAGCGCGACCTGAACATCGTCAACAATCGCAACGAGCATCTTGCGAATATTGTCACGCTGCCGCTCAGCCTCCCCCAGGACCGCGGTATCGCTGGGATTACGCAGATCAGCAATGGCGGCCATGCGCAGAACCCCGCGGAGGAGATCCGCCACAGTCCTGCCAAAGCGGGTCTCGACCTCATCCAGTTCAAGACGCTGCTCGCGCACTGCGCGATACAACAAACCGGCAATGAGACAGTCAATACCAACCCGCAGTTCTGCGAGGATCTGTGCTGATTCGATTCCCGCCCACTCGCAGTTGGACTCCCGCGCCCAGTCCCGGGTATCTACCGCCGGACTCTTCGCCGCCTCGCGAAGAACCTCCAAAGCGTCCCGTAAACGCTCGCTACTTTTCTCCGACAGCGCATCGCCCACAGGGAGCTGCGCCAGCCAGGCATCCGCATCGACAGTGCCTGCTTTAGAAAAATAACTCTGTTCCCGTACTCGGACCATTGCCTCAGTCCTTATCAAACACGCCGGTGGACAAGTAGCGGTCACCGCGATCGCAAATAATCATGACGATCGTGGCATTTTCGACCTCGGCCGACACTCGCAATGCACCCGCCACCGCGCCCCCGGCAGAAACTCCACAGAAAATCCCTTCTTCCCTCGCCAAGGCGCGCATGCTTTCTTCAGCTTCGTCCTGCGAAATATCCAAAACGCGATCAACGCGCGCCGGGTCAAAAATACTGGGCAAATAGGCTTCAGGCCAGCGTCTGATGCCGGGAATGCTCGCGCCTTCTTTGGGCTGGAGCCCTACCACTTCGATCGCCGGATTTTGGGTCTTAAAGTAGGCCGAGCAACCCATAATCGTTCCAGTAGTTCCCATGGAACTCACGAAATGGGTGATTTCTCCGTCGGTCTGTCGCCATATCTCCGGCCCTGTTCCTCGATAGTGCGCGAGAGGGTTGTCCGCATTGGCGAATTGATCAAGCACTATCCCCTCTCCCGCCTCACGCATGCTGTGCGCGAGATCGCGAGCCCCTTCCATGCCCTGCTCCGCCGTGACCTCAATGAGCTCAGCGCCATAGGCTCGCATTGCCTGTTTTCGCTCGTTGCTCGCCGTAGCCGGCATAATGAGACGCATGCGGTAACCGCGAATCGCAGCCGCCATTGCCAGGGCAATCCCCGTGTTACCACTGGTTGCCTCGATGATCGTATCGCCGGGTTTGATATCTCCCCGGGCTTCCGCCTCGGCGATCATGCTCATCGCGGGCCTATCTTTTACAGAGCCCGCGGGATTATCTCCCTCCAACTTCGCAAGCAAGATATTGCTCGTAGCTCCCGGAAGGCGCTGCAGACGCACCAGAGGTGTACCACCGATACAGGCTTCTATTGTGGGATAGTCAGGCATAGAAATTCCTAGAATTCATAGGCAAAGTTCGCTAATTCGCCCCCTTACGCGGCGACCACCTTATGCCAGCAACACAGCGAATGCCACCGCATAGGCTCGCTCATCTGACAGGGTCAAAATCACTATTGAGCCGCCCTTTTCGCCAGCCACCGCACTAGCCCAGTGCGATAAGTGCACCAAGGGGGCGCCACTCTCAGACTGCCGGATTTCCATATCCTGCCAACTCAAGGACACACCAATGCCCGTGCCAAGACTCTTGGCAATAGCCTCTTTCGCTGCAAAGCGCTTGGCTAGATAGCACCAGGGCTGGGCTTTTGATCGACAAGCGACAACTTCATCCGGCACCAGAATGCGCTCTTCAAAGCGCGCACCGTGGTGGCGCCATACGGCTTCGATTCTGTCGATTTCAACAATATCTGTGCCAATACCAATCAACGGTTACCTACCTCTGCTTCCTCTTGGATTCGCACTGACGGTTCTCTACTTGTTTCGAACATGCTTCGTGAACGCAGAGGTGTGGCGCCAAGATGTGGATGCAGCAGAGTCCTGACCATCCTCTTCGCGGCCACGCCATTCACGCCATCGAAGTGACCATCGGCAATCGCGATAATTTGTGCGCCGCTGAAGCTATCGTTTGACGGCCGCGCCCCCACGCCAATTTCTCGCAAGCCGTGATCCGGCACCAGGGAATAATTTGCTGCCGCGCGTATGGGAGCACCCTGAGACGCTTCGCTGGACAGATCTACGCCGTAGCCCAATTCTTCCAGCAGACGAAACTCGAAACGCCGTAGCGCGGGCTCCAAACCGTCCCGAGCATCGCCTACATCGGCAAGATCCGACAAATCTGCGATAGCCGCGCCGTATGCTGTGAAAATTGCCGGCTGTACTTCGAAGCGCTGCAGTAGCCGCAGCAAGAGCTCACTGAGATAAAAAGCGCTGAGTAAGGCATCGCCATGTAATGGTGGGAGCTCTCCACCGGGTTCCGCACCTGTGAGCGTTAGTAGCTCGCCCTTGCCCGTAAAACTCAGCAAAAGAGGCCGGAAAGACTGCAGAACTGCTCCCAGGGGCCCGCCCCTGCGGCGGCGGCTAAGACCTCGTGCGACCAGCCCCAGTCGCCCATATTCCATGCTGAACACGTCCAGCAGCTCGCTGTTATCGCGAAACGGTCGACGATGCAAAAGATAGCAAGGTTGGAGCTGAACGCGCATCAATAGATCTGTCTGGAGTGCTCAAGGTCCATCGTCGTAACCCAGACTGCGCAGCGCACGCTCATCATCAGCCCAGCCTGATCTCACCTTAACCCACAAATTGAGCATGACTTTATTGGCCACTAACCTTTCGATGTCCTGACGGGCATCGGTACCGATCTGGCGCAGGCGACTGCCTTTTTGGCCAATCAATATTGCTTTCTGACCTTTACGCTCAACCAGAATCACCGCGGAGATGTGTATGATTCCGCCCTCGTGGCCATACTCCTCAATCTCTACAGTGGTGGAGTAAGGCAACTCGTCTCCGAGCTGGCGAGTAATTTTTTCGCGCACAATCTCAGCGACCAGAAAGCGCGTGCTGCGATCCGTTATCTCATCTTCTTCGAAGAGAAACGGGCCTGCGGGCAGACGTTGCACAATCTCTGTTTCGAGCACATCAAGATTACGGGCGCGCAGCGCAGAGAGGGGAATCAGCGCAGCAAAGTCGGCACGCTCTGCCAACGATTCGAGGCTCGGCAAAATAGCGTTGGGGTTATCCTCAAGGTCTACCTTGTTCACGACCAGCAGCAGTGGAGCGCCACTGGCTACGCAGCTGCGCAACACCCGCTCATCATCGTCGCGCCACTCCCCTCGATCCACCACCATGACAACGATATCGACAGCTGCTACGGCCGCCCCGGCGGTGCGATTCATAAACCGGTTCAGAGCGCGATCTTCGCCACCGTGGATTCCGGGCGTATCTACGAACAGCATCTGCGCCGTATCCGTGGTCTTAATCCCCAACACCTGATGACGTGTGGTCTGAGGTTTACGGGATGTAATCGACAACTTCTGCCCGAGAAGGTGATTGAGCAGCGTCGACTTCCCTACGTTTGGTCGCCCTACTATCGCCACGTATCCGCAGCGTGTGTCTTCGCTCATGCTTCCCCCAGTTGAACGAGTACCGCCGCTGCCGCGGCTTGTTCCGCAGCTCGCAGGCTATCACCAACGCCCTCTGCGACTTCCTGACCGTCAGCGAGCTCACAGGCCACGGTGAATATCCGCGCATGATCTTCTCCCGCCGCTTTGCGCAGGACGTACTCCGGCAACGTACGACCGCTGCCCTGGAGTAACTCCTGAAGTCGGGTCTTAGGATCTTTGCGAGCTTGCTCAAGCTTTAAGCCATCCAAACGCGCCTTCAGCACTGTGCAGATTGCGGCGCGGCAGGCTTCGACACCCAGATCCATAACGATAGCGCCGAGAACCGCCTCAAAAGCATCTGCAAGAATGGAATCACGGCGACGGCCGCCCCCATGACGCTCCCCAGCACCCAATAGCACCTGCTCGCCCAGCTCCAACTCCCGGGCTACATCGGCAAGCGCGCTCCCTTTGACCAGGGACACCCTCAGGCGACTTAGCTGACCTTCGTCAGCATCAGGAAATCTGCGGTAGAGCTCTTCGCTCACCACATAGCCAAGAATGGAGTCGCCCAAAAATTCCAGACGCTCGTTGTTACGGCTTCCAACGCTGCGATGCGACAGCGCCTGTGTCAGTAAGGAACCATTGTGCAGCCTGCAGCCAAATTGCCGCTCCAGCCACTGCTGCGCGTCCATCAATCGTCGCTGTAGCGCTCGCCAGCGATAAAAACCAGATCGTCATACTTGACTACCGCATCGATGCGCCAAAATAGTGGAATCCGGTCCTCATAGTTGGCGTTCACCATCACCTTACCGTCCTCTCGGGTGATATCCACGTCCCGAGGGCCTATAGATTTGATCTGGTTCATATTAAAGCTGCCCGCCAAGGCCCGGCGGATGTCCGCGATAGTGTCTTCATCGTCATCGAAGTCTTCGGTCGCCTCAAGCACCAACTCCCGAATCGTCTGGTACTCAATCAAACCCGGCGCAATGCGAATACCGGACATGACAAAGAAACCCACCATCGTGGCGATAATAAGCATGCTCAGCAAGCCTAAACCCTGTTGCTTGTTACCTGTTTTCATAGCTATTCCCCCGATAAAAACCCACTACGCTGGGTCTATTCGATACCGCCGACGCGATCAAATCTGGGAATACTGAAAAGCGAATCCCAATGCATCCAGATGGCGAAGGCTTTGCCTACTATATCTCGCTCACTCACCTGACCCCAAACACGACTATCAGAACTATTATCGCGATTGTCACCCATCATGAAGTAGTGCCCCGGCTTTACCGTGACCGTAAAGTCTCTTCCCGGGCGCATGAGGTTGATTTGCAGGAGATGGTTTTTACCACCAAGCTCAGACATACCCATCTGATAGCGGGATGCTCCATCAGGGACAACCGCAAGCGGCTCAAAGGGAACAGGCTCGCCATTTACATAGAGTCGTTTGCTGCGGTAACTCACCACATCTCCAGGCAGCCCGATGACCCGCTTAATGTAGTAGGTTTTATTGAGGTGCGGGGGAAAGAACACCATGACATCCCCGCGCTTCGGCTCACTGATGGGAAGCACTTTTGTCCGCAGCACGGGCAGTCGTATGCCATACACAAACTTGTTAACCAGAATGTAATCGCCCACCTCAAGCGTGGGCACCATGGACGATGACGGAATTTGAAAGGGCTCCGCCAAAAAGCTGCGCAAGACAAACACCACAGCCAGCACGGGGAAAAATGATCGCGAGTACTCTACGATCGTTGACTCCCGCGGCAGTGTCTCCGCAGCGGCGGCAAACTTCTTGGCGTCAGCACTCCCTTCATAACGCCAGTCCGGGTACTGCGTGCACAAGGCGTCGAGACTGCGCTGTCTACCGGGAGCCCAAAGCAGGCGATCTACCAGCCAGATAAGTCCGGTGCCGAACACAAGAATCACCAGAATAAGCGGAAAATCAAGGGACATACACGTTCCTGTTGCTAGCTTGTGAGCACATGATCAATCAACCTTTAACACTGCAAGAAATGCAGACTGGGGGATCTCTACGCTCCCAACCTGTTTCATTCGCTTCTTACCCGCCTTCTGCTTATCCAGCAGCTTGCGCTTGCGGCTTACGTCGCCGCCGTAGCACTTTGCTGTCACATTCTTGCGCAGCGCCTTAACTGTTTGCCTCGCTACGATCTTACCGCCTACCGCCGCCTGAATCGCAACGTCAAACATTTGCCGGGGGATCAGCTCTTTCATCTTTTCTGTCAGTTGACGCCCGCGATACTCGACCTGATCCCGGTGAACGATGAGTGCGAGTGCATCCACGCGGTCGCCATTAATGAGCACGTCCAGGCGCGACAGTGACGCTGTCTCGAAACGATCGAAACCGTAGTCGAGAGACGCGTACCCCCTGCTCACAGACTTCAGCCGATCAAAGAAGTCGAGAACAACATCTGCCATGGGAATGTCGTAGGTGAGCGAAACCTGAGAACCCAGGAACTGCATATCACGCTGCTCGCCGCGCTTTTCTACACAAAGGCTAATGACATTGCCGAGATAGTCCTGGGGAACCAGAATATTGCACCGAGCTATGGGCTCGCGCATTTCATCCACGTCGCCCATATCCGGCAGCGCTGAGGGATTGTCTACGCGCACGGTCTCCCCACGCTTGGTAAGCACCTCGTAGACAACCGTAGGGGCCGTGGTAATGAGGTCGAGATCATACTCGCGTTCCAGGCGCTCCTGAATGATCTCCATGTGCAGCATGCCCAAAAACCCGCAACGAAAACCGAAACCCAGCGCATCGGAGGTTTCGGGTTCGTAAAACAGTGAGGCGTCATTAAGCGTCAGCTTTGCTAGAGCATCGCGAAAGTCTTCATAGTCGTCCGTGGACACGGTAAAAATACCCGCATACACCTGCGGCTTCACCATCTTAAACCCTGGCAGTGAAGGCACATCGGGCATCTTTGCGTGGACGAGAGTGTCACCCACGGGAGCGCCGAGAATGTCCTTGATACCCGCAACGACATAACCTACTTCGCCCGCCTGCAGACACTCACGCGCCTCGCGCTTGGGGGTAAAAATGCCGACACCATCGACCTGGTGCTGCTTACCGGTAGACTTGGCAACAATCCGGTCGCGCCGTGTTAGCACGCCCTGCTTCACCCGCACCAGCGATACCACACCCAGGTAGTTATCAAACCAGCTGTCGATGATCAGCGCTTGCAATGGCGCTTCGCGATCACCCTCCGGCGGCGGAATGTGTTCAACCAGGTACTCGAGTGCATCTTCGATACCCTGCCCCGACTTGGCCGAAACAAGGCAGGCCTCCGTCGCGTCAATTCCGATGATTTCTTCTATCTCGACCCGCACACGGTCGGGATCGGCCTGGGGTAAATCCATCTTGTTGAGTATGGGTAACACTTCCAGACCCAATTCGATGGCGGTATAGCAATTGGCTACGGACTGCGCCTCAACACCCTGCCCGGCATCCACCACGAGGAGGGCCCCTTCGCAGGCTTCCAGAGATCGCGACACTTCATAGGAAAAGTCCACGTGTCCCGGCGTGTCAATAAAGTTGAGCTGATAGGTCTCGCCATTTTTTGCGTGGTAATCCAGGGTCACGCTCTGGGCTTTGATCGTTATGCCCCGTTCCCGCTCGATGTCCATGGAATCCAGGACCTGCGCCTGCATTTCTCGAGAGCTCAGCCCTCCACAGTGCTGGATAAACCGATCGGCCAGAGTCGATTTCCCATGATCAATGTGGGCAATGATGGAAAAATTACGGATGTGATCGAGGTCACTCAAAGGGCATGCTCATAAGGACACCGCAAATCGGGACCCCCCAAAAGGAGATCCCTGCAAAAAGCGCGGCATTGTAGCCCAGTGAGCCCTGCGTCGCTACGAATACAACGATCCGCTAGCGGCCACCCTGGGAGTCTTGTTTCTGAGATTCAATCACCCAGACGCAAGCCGATAAACATGGGAGACCCTCTGCGGATCAATCGCAGGGGCACCGACGCCCCGTCCTCAAGCTCACCGACAATCTCGCTGAATACTTCAAGGGAACGAACCGGAGTGGCGCCTACCGCGGTAATGACATCCCCGGGCATCAGACCGGCCTCATCTGCGGCAGAATCTGGTTCCACACTGCGAACGACCACACCGCCCGAAAGGTCCCAGCGAGACAGCATCTCCTCCGGCGCCTCCTCGACAACGATGCCCAGACGCCCACCGCGGCTGGCGTCTTCCTGACCGTCCCGGTACGCCTGATCCACGCTGTCGTCGGCATCAAGCCCACCTACTTCCACCTCGATGGTCTTTTGTTTGCGATCTCTAACGATGAGTACGTCCACCTCGGTACCCGGCGCTATGAGCCCTACGACATGGGGCAGGTCTGCCGAGGTTTCGATGGGCTCATCATCAAACTCGATAATGATATCTCCAGGCTCCAAACCCGACTGTGCGGCAGGACCATCACCTGCGATTTGAGAGATCAGGGCCCCGCGAGGCCGGTCAAGGCCAAAGGATTCACCGAGGTTTCGATCCACGTTCTGAATCGTCACGCCCAGCCATCCACGGGTGACCGTGCCGCTATCTCTGAGTTGATTAACCACGTTGCGCACAACATTGACCGGGATCGCAAAAGAAAGGCCTATGGAGCCGCCAGCACGGGTGGTAAATATCTGCGAATTTACGCCTACCACCTCACCTTTGAGATTGAACAGCGGCCCCCCGGAATTACCGGGGTTAATCGCAACATCAGTTTGTAAGAATGGCACGTAATTCTCACGACTGCGCGTCGGCAGGCTACGCCCCTTGGCGCTGACAATTCCCGCGGTAACGGAATAATCCAAACCAAAGGGCGAACCGATCGCCAATACCCACTCGCCCACTTTTAAAGCATCATCTTCACCCAGAACGAGATACGGCAGGTCTTCGGCGTCGATGCGCAGCAGCGCGAGGTCCGAACGGGGATCCAGTCCCACCACCTCGGCTTCATACTCCCGTCTGTCCGAGAGTCGCACCGTGACCAAGTCGGCATCCTCGACGACGTGATGATTGGTAACGACGTAGCCATCCTCCGAAATCATAAAACCAGAGCCCGTCGCCATGCGTTCCTGAGGGCCCTGAGGGGGATTTGGCATCTGGAAGTAACGTCGCAGAAACTCGGGAATTTCCTCTGCATCGACATCCGGACCCGCTCTACTGGTACTGGCCTCAACAATGATCTTGACCACGGCCGGCGACTGCTGCGCAACAATCTCCGTGAAATCCGGCAGTTCCGCCGCCTGCGCGGCCGAGGCTGACAATAGCCATAGAAGCGATATAGCCGCCAATACTCTGGACGTCAGGGCTCCATAAAGGTGTGTCATGCATATCTCCAAGATAATTTTCAGTCGAGAAATAGGTTTGCGTAAGAGATTCGCTACGCGCGCCCAATTGGATCAGTTGACTCCCGTCACCCGCGGCTGAAGATCCGGGTCACGGCTCACACGAGCGCTGAGCAGTCTCAGCATTAGTAACCCCGTGGCCAGGCCTGCAGCAGCCGACAAGGTGACACGCAGATCAAGTGCCGCTTGCGCCAGTGATGCTGCACTCCAATATTGATCTGCGAGAACCGCTGCGAGGATCATCGTTAATAAGGGCATGGCATAGAGCATCCAGGCCGCGCGCAAAAAACCCCGCTCTGGCATCGCAATCTCCACACTATCGTGGAGGCTCACCACCAGCGACTTATCCGCCGGTAAAAGGGCCTTAACAAGGCCTTGAGAGACTCCGGCTTTAACGCCGTTGATCATACCGTGGCCACAACCCGATCGCGCCGCGCAGCTGCCACAGCTAGTTTGGCGCAATGTCTCCACCCACACAGCGTCGCTATCCAGAGCAACTACGCGCGCGGTTTCAATAAGCATTTAAACTCTTGAAACGAATATCCATCAGCGGAGCCTTACAGAATCTGCCAACATTCGCGCCGTGTTCGTAGGAATTTCACCAAGCACCGTAACCAACACGGGCCGGCGCTGAAGCAGTACGCCGCGAGTGTAGGCCACGGTACTCCCCTGACGCGCAACCCCCTCACCGGGTTTTATGGCGGCGCCCAAGGGCTCAAGAAACACAGAAAACGACGCTAAACCGTCGGTATAGCTCTTTCTTTGAGATGCCGTAGGAGCAGAGTCCGTCGCCATAAACCCGTCTGGCAGCCATGCCAAATCCCAGGCAATCCCCTGTCGCAGGTGCTCGGTTTCATGGGGATGAGGATGACTCGCTTCATGCGCGATCTGCGCCTCAGGGGACTTGCCGGGCATCAAATCCAGACTGGCAAACTGAAACTGCTCCAGAACACTTTGATCTGCAGAAAGAGTGGAAGACTTGAGTATGAGCGCCGTATCTTCGTCCAGTTCCAGGACATGTCCAAAGCGGTACATATCCCTGGGCTCCACGCGCAAACGCAGCGATTTCCGGCCAGCGATTCGATCCCCCGGCTGCACCCGGAACCGATACACGGACGCAAGACCGCAAAATGACCCATCAAATAAATCAGCGGAGCGAAGTAACTGATGCCCCGGGTGCATGCATTCCGTGGGGTGCCCGGATCTCTCGACGAGCGCATCCTGCCCGGTCAGGCGAGAGAGCTGTTCTGTAGACTGCCCATTTTCGACGCTGTGTGACAACTCCATGATCTGCATGTCACCGCCCCGCTGAAGCGTAACCACGCCGCTGTAACTCACCTGCTGGGCATTGCTGGACATCGCCTGCAACAAGCGTGTGACCGACGGATCCAGTGTTTCACATTGCTGCTGGGCAAAGGCCGCTGCAGGCAGACACAAAGCAAGTAACGCCATACCGCGTAGACGCAGAGACCGCCCCTTGTGCTGCGCACGGTCTAAAGGGGAACAGTCTGAGCGCCCCTCCAGAGTCGTTTTCGACAGGCTCTTTTGCACTTTACTGCTCGATTACCGGAACGCGGGCAAAGGGCAACATTCCCTGAGGCGTGTTCAGCGATGCATGCTCTGCGTGTTCCTGGCTGTAGCGTCGCAGTCGTTGCCGTGCGAGCTCACGATAGGCAGTACGATCCGCAGGTTGCAGTGTCGGCAGCGCACGAGTTCCGTAACTTGCCTGCACGGGCACAGCGCCTGTGGTGTTCACTACCCCCACTGGCAGAGGAGCCACACGCGCCACCAAATCTGCATCGCCTCCCGCAGAAGTCACCGCTAATTGTTGCCCGCCCACTACTACCACCGCTGCCACCGACGCTGCTACCGCGAAACTTCCCAGAGCACGGCGCCAGTTGCCGGCGTTACTTTGCTCCAACGCCGGCTCTGCATCGATCGCTGCGCGCACCGACAGCGCAAAATCCGGGGCCGGACGTACTGCCTCACCCTGCATTGCGCTGCGCGCTATGTGCAGGCGATACCAGTGTTTGCGTAACTCGGGATTACTTTCCACATCACGCAGAACGCGACGCAGCTCAAGCTCCTGTGCTTCGTTGTCAGCCAACGCAGACAGGGTCTCCGCAGCCGCCGCTCCGGGATTGGGGGTCTCGGCGTTACGCATGCTTTAACTCTCCGCTAGTCATATCACTCATACCGCTATCATCACTCTACAAATTCAATATGCATTTACTACGTTTGTTTCGGCCGGCAGACCATCATCATGCTACTGCCCTACTGCTGGGACTGGTGCGTTCATCGCTACGCCACGCGCTGGCGATTATTCACCACCCATTTGCTGCTGCACTATCTTGTCTATCGCCTCGCGTGCGCGAAATATTCGGGATCGCACTGTGCCCACCGGGCATTCCATGACTTCAGCAATTTCCTCATAACTCAGACCATCAAATTCCCGCAAAGTTACCGCGGTTCGTAAATCATCTGGCAGCGCGTACAGCGCGCCGTTTACCCGGACACGCAATTCTTCGCCAAAAAGCGCATTTTCTGGCGTTTCTCTATCGCGCAATGCATCCCCCCCCTCCAAATACTGAGCGTCATCGACATCAACGTCAGACCCGGGCGGTCGGCGGGAGCGCGAGACAAGGTGATTCTTTGCGGTATTAATCGCAATTCGATACAGCCAGGTATAAAAGGCGCTATCGCCCCGAAACCCCGGAAGGGCTCGATAAGCTTTGATAAACGCTTCCTGGGCAACATCCTGCACCTCGTCTGCGTCATGCACATAGCGGCTGATGAGGCTCATTATTTTCTGTTGGTATTTGATAACCAACAGATCAAAGGCGTTTTTGTCGCCCTTCTGAACCCGCACAACCAACTGTTTATCTGTGACCGAGGCGGTCAAACGTCGCAATCCTCCATGATGCACGGCGTCAGCAACCGCACGCTGCCTTACCTGCTAATAATTGACCCCCATAACGCTGGTCAGTTCCCTGTGAACTATTTACGTTTTTGCCGGGACCATTGGCGGTCGACGAATCTCTGTACCGATACGCCGCTAAAACAGGCATGATAACCGCCGTTGAGGTCAAACTATAAGGAATTTGAGCGCGCTATGAGCACGCATTTCCGCCATGACGTTGTCATCATAGGTCGTGGTGCGGCAGGATTATCTCTCGCACTGCGCCTTCCCGCTGAATACCGCATTGCGGTGCTTTCCAAGGGGGACGTTAAACAAAGCTCGACTTACTGGGCGCAGGGCGGCATGGCTGCGGTGCTCCATGCAAGAGACAGCGTTGATGCCCATGTCGAGGATACGCTGCGAGCAGGAGCGGGTCTGTGTCATCGTGATGCGGTGGAACAGACCGTTTCCCGCAGCCGAGAAACTGTTGACTGGCTTGCCTCTTTGGGCGTCGACTTTGACCTTAGAGAAGACATTAGCCCCACACAATCACCGGAATACCATCTCGCTCAAGAAGGCGGCCACAGTCACCGCAGAATAGTCCATGCTGCGGATCGAACGGGTGGCGCCATAGGGGAAGTCCTCGAAGCGCGTGCACGGCAAGCTGAAAACATCGATTTACTCCCGGGACGCATCGCAGTAGATCTGGTTGTTCGCGAGGGTCGCTGTAAAGGGATCTACGTTCTTGATGAGCGCGAAGACCGCGTTGATCTCTTCGAGGCCAGCACCGTTGTGCTTGCCAGCGGGGGAGCGAGTAAAGCCTATCTGTACACCAGCAACCCTGACGGTGCGAGCGGCGATGGTATCGCCATGGCCTGGCGAGCGGGCTGCCGCGTTGCAAACCTCGAGTTCAACCAATTCCACCCTACCTGCCTGTATCACCCGGAAGCTAAGTCCTTTCTTGTTACGGAGGCCCTGCGCGGTGAAGGCGCGCTACTGCTACTTCCGAACGGGGATCGGTTCATGCCCAATTTTGACCAGCGTGCTGAACTAGCCCCCAGAGATGTCGTCGCGCGAGCTATCGATCACGAGATGAAGAGACTGGGTGTCGACTGCGTGTACCTGGATATCTCCCACAAGGATCCCGAGTTTGTCCGTCAGCACTTTCCAACGATTTACGAGCGTTGCCTTGAATACGGTATCGACATCACCCGAGATCGAATCCCCGTGGTCCCGGCAGCGCACTACACCTGTGGCGGCATTATTGTGGATACCAATGGCTGTAGCGATGTGAAAGGTCTCTACGCTATCGGTGAATGCTCTTTCACAGGACTCCACGGCGCTAATCGTATGGCGAGCAACTCATTGCTGGAGTGTCTGGTCTACGCGCAGGCGGCAGCGCGTCAAATTATAGAAGAGGGATTAGAGGGAGACCGGCAGCAAAGCCCTCCCCCCTGGGACGAAAGCCAGGTTACAGATTCGGATGAAGATGTCGTTATTTCGCATAACTGGCACGAGCTCCGACGCTTCATGTGGGATTACGTAGGCATTGTGCGCACAAACAAACGCCTGCAGCGCGCCCTGCGGCGTGCGGACCTGCTTCAGGGAGAGATTGCGGAGTATTACAGCAACTACAAGGTCAGCAATGACCTGTTGGAACTACGGAACCTGGCCATGGTGGCTGAATTGATGATTCGCTGCGCAATAGAGCGTCGGGAGAGTCGAGGGCTGCACTACACTCTCGATTACCCGGAGTTACTCCCGGAGCCCAAAGACACAATCCTCACCCCAAACAATTACCGCGGCGACTGAGAGGACAGCTTGGAAACTGCCGCCTCCCTGCCATGGGCATCAAGGCGCAGTTGCCGACGCAGCAAGCGCCAGTGCTCGTAGGACATCGCGTCAGAGAAGACCAACAGCCGCCTTAACTGTCCGCGACGCCCGGCCACCGCTCCCGTAACGCAGTCAAGCCACTGTAGGTCGGTGAGCCTGCCGCGATCGCGAATGATGCACGGTGTGTAAGCGGTCTGCTCTGGCGTCCTGCATAACCACTCGCCAGGGCTTTGACTGATGCCATTGCAGCGCAAGGTGGTTCCGCGGGGATCCAGCTCTGAGATCGCAGCGGCCAGTAAGACGCAAGCCAACATCGGGAGCAGCAGTCTGGGGTCCCGGAGATACAGGCTCGTAGCCAGGCACAGTAAGCTCAGTAGCAGTGCTGCGCTGTGCAGCTTGCGCAATCGATTTGAGCTATGGAGGTGTATCCTCAGGTCGCCGGGCATCCAGAATAATCCTCACCATCAGGGCAATCTCAGGATCCTCCGGATTCTGCTTGCGCAAGAACCAGTCAAACAGCTCTTGATCCTGACAACTCATCAGGGAGCGATAACGTTCGCGCCCCGCCTCGTCCAACGTTGCGTAATGCAGTCGCACATAGGGCTCAAGAATGAGATCGAGCTCGAGCATGCCTCGTCGGCTCGCCCAACGCATGCGTTTGTGTTCCTCGTCCATGGGTGACAACCGGCGTCGCAAAATCGCGGGAGTATAGCTGAGTCGGCGCACGGGTTATGATTACCCATGAAAAAAACCCCGGCCAGCGTTAGGATCTAAAAGGAGTAATTGTGAGCGGTTTTGCCTGCTTTTTGCCGGATGAGGCGATGATCCATCTACGTGGTAACAGTGTCCCGGAATTTCTTCAGGGACAGCTGACGTGTGATACGCGCAAGCTGAGTGACACTCAGGCACTGATGGGCGCTTATTGTAACGTCAAGGGACGAGTCCTCAGCGACCTCACTGTCGTCAAGGTCAGCGACTCCCACGTCATTTTGCGACTCCGTCGATCCCTCGCCAAGAGCATCGCTGGAATACTTCAGCGCTATGCTCAGTTCTCCCGTATCAGCGTGGATCTGGATGATTCCAAGGCCTCTATCGTGGGCGTCTACGAGATGGAGGGTATCCCAAGCACCGAAGCCATCGCGCCTGGCAGCCTGGTAATGAATCTCAATGAAGGGGTGATGACGCTGCGGCGCAGCTCCAGGCATGGTGAACTCCTGAGCATCGACCCCGAGCATCCCGTTGAGCTGTCTTCCAAAGTGAACTCAAGGCCCGAAGCTGCCGCTCGCTGGGCTATGGAAACTCTGCGAACGGGTCATTACGCGTTGGAGCAGGAAGATTTCGAAGCGTTTACGCCCCAGGCCCTTGGCTATGATCTCACCGGCCTGGTGGCCTTCGATAAAGGTTGCTACACGGGGCAGGAGATCGTAGCGCGCCTTCATTACAAGGGTCGAAGCAAAAAGCGGCTGCTGGTATTCGAAGCGCCCCTTGGTGTCGGCGCCGTTGCTCGTGATGCCCCTCTTCTGAGCAGGGACGGCACTGCCGTCGGACGCTGCCTGCGCAGTGAATCCTCAGAGGGCACAGCCACACTCATCGCGGGCGAAGTGCAGGCCGATAGTCTTAACGACACACTGTTTTTGAACGAAGGACAAGCGCTGCAGACCTTGGGTCCCGACTACGGCGCATCTCCCTAGCCCCTCCAACAGCATGATCGTCCTAATCCCCGAGAGACCAATCGATAGGTAGCAGGCTCTGCCCACGCAAAAAGTCGTTGGCTTTGCCAAAATGACCGCATCCAAAGAACCCCCGATGAGCGCTCAAGGGGGAAGGATGCGGCGCTCTCAGCACGCAGTGTTTGCGAGCGTCTATCGCTGAAGCCTTTGCCTGAGCCTGGGCGCCCCAAAGCATGAACACCAGTGGGCTATCGCCTTCAGCCAAGATCGAAATAACCCGGTCCGTAAATCGCTCCCAGCCTTTTCCCCGATGCGAGCCGGGAGACCCCTCTTCTACGGTAAGAACCGTATTCAGCAACAAAACGCCCTGCTTTGCCCAGGAACTCAAACATCCATGGGAAGGAATATCGATGCCCTGATCGGCTTGCAACTCTTTAAAAATGTTACGCAGCGATGGCGGGATCGGACAATCAGGATTAACCGAGAAGCACAGCCCATGGGCCTGACCGGCACTGTGGTAGGGATCCTGTCCAAGGATAACAACCCGAACACTTTGCGGCGCAGTGGACTCAAACGCATTGAAGACCTGCTTCGCGGGCGGAAAAACAGGCTTCCCCGATGCACGACGATCTTTAAGAAACGCCGACAAATTGGTCATGTACTCCGACGCAAACTCTCTTTTCAGGAGATCGCCCCAGGCATTATGAATAGGATATTTAGGCATGCTTCGTCGAAGTAAGGACCACTGATAAAGTAAAGATGAATTCCACACAACCCGGGCATCTATCCTGCCCGGCGCGAGCCCGCTGACCCTCTCTCTGTACTTCAGAGTGGACAGCTTCTTACGTATACTGTCGCTTACAGAGATGTGCCGGCGCAAGCGCAGCCTGGGCTCTCACACTGAGACTGCGAACTATATGAGTGACAAAAGGCCCGCGTTACCTGCCTATCTTCGATTACCGGATGGCCTCCGCATTGCGGGTGTCGCCGAAGCCGTTGACTCCGGCTCTTTGTTACTCAGGCCTATACAAGCTGTCTCCCCACTGCCACCAGAGGGTTTGCCGGTAACCCTCATCATTGCTGGCCTACCCGATGATGATGAAGCGCAAATCAACATTGCGGGAAGCATAGAGTCTGTCAGCGCACGGGAACTCGTCGTATTGCCAGACGATGACCTTCCGGACGTTGTCTTAGAAGTCATGGATCCGGAATCTATTGTATGGCTACCGGGAAAAGAAGAAGCGGACCGTCTTGTGCAAGAGATGTTCTCTTTGGGGATCTCGCAGTTAGATAACGCCATGCGACGATTTCTGGTAGAGCTTGGCGACCAGCTTTTTGAACTATCTACATCATCCCGTTACGGAATCTCCGGCCAGCATGTGCACTACGACGCGCTCAATGCCCTAAAGAGAAGCAGCGGCGAATTTCTGGAAAACTTTTCCAAGGCCCTTACCGAGAGCGTCGAAACCCTTGAGAAAGAGAGTGATGGCCAAACCTTTGCGGATCTTGAGGCTGCTACAGCGCGCAACCTCGATCTCGTGGCCTTCGATGAAATGGATCAGAAACTGGCGGTCGATAAAATCGTTAACGGCCTTATCGAGATGCATCGCGTCGAACTGGAGTGTTTGACGATTCGAACGGCGCTGGTCTCCGACAGGGAGCCACGACGGGCCAAAACACCGTTTCACCCTGCCTATGTTGTGCAGGCTTTTATGTCCGCATTTGAGCCCATCAGTGACAGCCCCAATGTCGTTCAGGACACCTTGAATGTGTTCAGGGACAGTTACGCGCCGCAATTGGAGAAACTCTATCCCGCGCTGAACAACATCTTCATCGAAGCTGGCGTCGAGCGTGGTCTCGAAGAAGATATTCGTGAACACGGCTCACTGCTGAACCCCATCGAGAAGCGTGTCATTAAGTCAACGGTGCGGACACGACCCCAGACCGACACTGAATCTCTATCCGGCAACGTATCCAACGCCTCGGGGCCGCAAAATCCTCAGGCGCCTTCGGTAACTCACAGCACAGTGCTTGTTCAGCCTCCCGAAACACAAGGTAGTCGAGCACAAGGACACGCAGGCCCATCGACCTCCGCCGGAAGCGAAGCAGGGAGCACCGCGACCGATGACGGCGCTCGTGGCGAAAGCCCAAGTGCCGGCGGCAAAGATAAACATGATGCGATGTACGATGCCGTGATCAGCGCCATGGATACGCATCGAGAACATTCCTCTGGGGACGCTGCTGCCCCCGTTGCGACCGCAGCCGAGACATCAACTGGCGCGCCCGCTCCTGAGCTAGATCAAAAGCAGCTCCTCGATGCGCTCATGCGTTTGCAGAGTGCTCAGCCTCCCGGCACATCTTTGCAAGATCTCTCACCGCTGGAAGACTTGATTAAAGAACAGAGTGGATTAAGCAGCGGCGCGGCACTTGAGCGAGACGGCGCCAACAGGCTCAGCTTCGTCGACACGGTTTTCGAAACCCTCAACAACAACTTTGACGTCAGCGACGATATGGCGCCGAGCTTGGCGCGTTTGCGAGTCCCGCTGGCTCGTCTCTCTTTACAAGAGCCGCGATTTTTCGCTCAACCGGATCATCCCGCTCACAAGCTTTTGGACAAAGTCTCCAAGTTAGCCAGCGCGGACCAAACATTGAACCGCAGCTTGCAGAGAAAGGTATCGGCCATTGTCGAGAAGGTCGCGCAGGACTATGACGAAGACAGTACAGTTTTCGCCGACGCACAGAGCGACTTGGACACGCTGCTATCACAGCAGAACCGGTCCCTGGATCGAAACATTGAGCGAGTGGTTAGCGGCCTGCAGGGACAGGAGCGTCTAAGACGCGCTCAACGGAGTGTCGAGAAGCTCCTCGCTAAACGCCTTGGCCGGGAGAATGCTCCCCGAGCACTAGTCGAGCTGCTGGACGGCGGCTGGCGCTCAGCGCTGGTACAGACCGCTCTGCGCGATGGTGAGAACAGCATCGCCTGGCAAGAAGAAACCTCCCTACTCGGCACGCTGGTCGATGACTTTCGCGAAGCCAGTAGAGGCGTGTTGGCCGAGTCCAAAATCAGAGAGATGCAGCAGCGCCTTCAGGCACTCGACAGTCGTTTAAACGCCTCCAATCCGGGATCCGTTGCCCACGAGTCGGCCCTGCGCAGTATTAACGCCGTGATTACCGGCAGAGCCCCCGCCGACACCGTGAATTACAGCCCTCAAGTAAGCGAAACTGGCGGACCAACTCTCGAGCGTGTGGAACAACTACCGCGCCTTCGTCGATGGCTCCGTCGTGTGGACGCCCTGGAACCAGGGGCAAAACTGCGCTACCGCGACAAAAATGGCCGGCGGCAAAAGATGCGCCTGGTATGGATTAATGAGGAGAGAGATCGCTTCGCTTTTGTAAACGAGCGCGGGCAAAAAATTGCCGAGCTAAGCGCAGTTCAGCTAGCTCGACAACTCAGTCGTGGTTCACAGATGCCCTCCCCCGTCGACGATATGACGGTACTTGAACAGAGTATGTTTGGCACGCTGGAGAAGGCTCAGAAGACACTGAGTTTCGATAGAAACCGAGACACAATCACCCAGCTTATTAATGGCGACTCGCTCCTGTACCAGCTTCAGCGGAGCCTCCGTCACGCTCAGGCCCGCGGCACCGAGCATGCGTTTCTGCTGCTGAACATCGACAATTTTGCCGTAGTAAATGACGTCTTTGACGACACTACCGGTGATCAGGTATTGAGCGAATTCGGTCAACTGCTGGGACAGATGAATGACCGCCGGGCTTTGACAGCTCGCATTAAGGGCGATGAGTTTGGCATCCTTCTCACCTATCGTGATACCGAAGAGGCCCGCCGTGTCGCTGACAAAATACGCATAGATATCGCTTCCAGCAGTATTAACATTAATGAAGAAAGCATTTCCTTTACCGTATCTATCGGCATTGCCGCCGTTGTGCAAACGAGCGAAAGCCCCACGTCCATCACTGATCAGGCGCGGCAGGCACTGACTCTTGCCAAGAGCCAGGGCAAGGATCAGGTAGCGGTGTTCAATATCGATCAAGAAGAGGTAATGAACTACAAACTCGAGCGGGCGTCATCCCGCAAGCAGCTTGAAGATGCCATGGCGACGGACAGCCTGGTGCTCCGCGCCCAGCCTATTGTGCAGAGTGCAGTGGATGGACGCGAAGGCGCAAAACATCACTACGAAATACTTCTGGCAATACGTGACGACGATGGAGAGCTGCAATCTCCGCAGGAATTTATCAAGACCGCAGCGCGTTTTGGCTACGTAATTTTGGTCGACCGGTGGGTACTCAAGGAAACGTTCACTTGGATATCACATCTCATGGACTCACAAAAAGAGGTGCCTGAACTTTCGATCAATCTATCGGGCACCAGCATTACTGACAATGACTTCCTGGATTATGTTCTGGAACAGATTTCTGAGCACGGCGTAGGCACCAGTCGACTGTGCTTTGAAATCACCGAGACCGGTGCTATCGATAACCTGCCGCGCGCCGCAGACTTTGTGCGCACGCTGAAAAATATTGGCTGCAAGTTCTCACTGGATGATTTTGGTACCGGCCTTGCCAGTCATAAATACCTTAAGGAACTGCCGGTAGATTATGTGAAGATTGACGGGACATTCATTACTAACATACGCCGGGACTCCACCGACTACGCAATGGCCAAATCAATTAATGACCTGGCGCATTTTCTAGGACAGAAGACGGTGGCGGAGTGCGTAGAAGAACTGGAAATCGTGCCCGCTTTGCGAGACATCGGTATTGACTACCTCCAAGGCTGGGGTATCGGGATGCCTCGGGAGCTGCACGAAATCACCGACGAGCTCGCCAATCTGGAAACCTGAGATTCCGTCAACGCTTCCCTGACGTTGACATGGATCAAGACGACGCATCAATCGCCCTGCTAGCCTGTTGCAATCAACAGATCGACAGGCCGTCCTTGTACTATGAATCAGATTATTGGAACTTCCGATTCCCACACCCGGCGATTGCCCAGCGAGTGGGAAGCGGGGATGGATATGGCGCGCCGCTACGCTACCAGCGGCCCCCGTTACACCTCTTACCCCACCGCACCACAATTTTCTGATAACTTTGACCTCACACGCTATCGAAACTGGCAAAGTCGCAAGGAGAACCACGCCGACCCCCTGTCCCTTTATGTCCACCTGCCCTTCTGTCATGACATTTGCTACTACTGCGGCTGTAACAAGGTCGTAACGCGTAAGGAAGGCGTAGCCTCACGCTACATTGAGGAGCTGACAAAAGAGCTCGATATGCAAAGCCAGCTGGTCGGCCAAGACCGACCGGTGACGCAAATGCACTGGGGAGGAGGCACTCCCACCTATCTCAACGATGGCGAAGTCACTGAACTCATGCACAATTTAGCGAGCCGCTTTCGACTGCTCGACAAAGGGTATCGCGAATACTCCATCGAGATTGATCCCCGTACTGTGTCGTCCGCCACCATCGCACTGCTAAAAGGCGTTGGTTTTAATCGGATCAGTCTCGGCGTGCAGGATTTTGACGAAAACGTTCAAAAGGCTGTCAATCGCGTTCAGCCCTTTACGCAGGTGGCAAGCCTTGTCGAGGCGGTGCGTGCCCATGGATTTCGCTCTCTGAGCTTTGACCTGATCTATGGGCTCCCGTATCAGGATCACGTCAGCATGGCAGAGACCCTGCGTAAGGTTGTGAGCCTGAGGCCGGACCGTATCGCATGCTACAACTACGCACACCTCCCCGAGCGCTTTTTGCCGCAACGCTCTATCGATCGCCATACGCTGCCCGAGCCGGAAGAGAAATTACTCCTCGCGCAAATGATCTCTGCGACTCTCCAGGACGCCGGCTACCGGTACATCGGAATGGATCACTACGTACTCCCAGAAGACGATCTGGCAAAGGCACAGGGAGAATCGCGCTTACAAAGAAACTTTCAGGGCTACTCACTACAACTGGCCGATGACTTACTGGGACTTGGCGTTTCGTCCATTAGCCAAATCGGTGATTTCTATCTGCAGAATGCCCGGGACCTCCCCCAGTACTACCAAATGCTGGAGGACGGACAGATACCTATAACCAAGGGCTATATGATCAACCGCGAGGACAAGCTTCGTCGCCGCGTGATCATGTCTCTCATCTGTGATCTGAATCTGGATGTGGTCGAGATCGAGCGGGAGTTCGGCATTGATTTTCGTAGCCATTTCGCTCAGGCACTTAGTGAATTGGGTCAGGCTTTTGACGACCGCCTGCTAGAGTGGGCTAACGATGAGCTTCGCGTGACACCGGCAGGAAGACCTTTCCTGAGAAACCTGTGTATGCCTTTCGATGAATATCTGGACCACCATGCAAGCATGGGCAAGGCCAAGTTTTCCGCCACAATTTAAGCAAATGGTCAATGTAAAGCTTAGTTGACACAACTAGTGCCGCTCGCTAAGTTTTAGCCACGGCCGGTATGGGGAATCTGATAGCAGTGAACACGCAACTAATTGATGTAGAACGCTCAAAAGCTACGTCCTGCACCCATGACTATCAGGTGAATTGCAACAACTGTCGTCTGAGCTCAATCTGTCTTCCCTTCTCTTTGGAAGCAACGGAAATTGACGAGCTCGATCGCATTGTTCAAAGAAGCAAGCCGCTGCAAAAGGGTCAGCATCTGTATCGTGAGAGCGACGGATTTGAATCCGTGTTTGCCGTGCGATCCGGCACCATCAAGGCCTATCGAACCACGGACGATGGTCGGGAACAGGTAACCGGCTTTTACTTCCCCGGTGAGATCCTTGGCATGGATGGCATCAGCAACAACGCCCATGCATCCTCTGCGAAGGCGCTGGAAACCGCTTCCGTCTGCGAGATTCCTTTCAGCTCCCTCGAAAAACTCAGTGCCAGCATGCCGCAACTTCAGCGCCACTTTTTTCAGCTCATGAGTCGCGAGATTACGGAAGATCAACAGCTCATCACCCTCTTATCCAAAAGCTCTGCCGACGAGCGCGTAGCGGCGCTGCTTCTCAGCGTATCCACCCGAAATGCTCGACGACAATTGAGTGCGACGCAGTTCCGACTCAGCATGTCTCGCGTCGATATCGGCAACTACCTTGGCCTTACCGTCGAAACCGTAAGCCGGGTCTTCAGTCGCATGCAAAAGCTCGATGTACTGGCAGTGGAAAATAAAGAGATAGAGATTCTGGACATCGAGGCGCTTCGGAAGATCGCTGACGCGCGCTAGGCCTGCAAGAGCTACTCGCAGCCAAGCTGGCGGAGAATTGGAACGTTATTGACGCAGTGCCAGCTACAATGCGTACTCTTGCACCGCTTATTGATGCAGGTCAACAAATACCGCGGCGACTTGACTAAAATGCCGCCTGTCACAAGTCTCACCGGGGGATAGAAGATAATGATCCAGCACACTTTTGGACTGCTGTTTAAGCCACGGCATCAATGGCAGACCATCGCTGATTTGCCCGAGAGCTCCCAAAACCTACTGGTGATCTATCCCTTTGTATTTGCACTACTTCCTGCCATTGCATGGTATTGGGGCACCAGTCACGTGGGCTGGACGGTCGGCAGCTACAACGAGGTGATTAAACTTACCGACGCCAGCGCGATGCAGGTCAATATCCTTTTCTACTGCGTCATGGTCGCCAGCGTCGCCGCCATCGGTTATGCGATTCACTGGATGTCCAGCACCTACGGCGCGGCAAGCTCGACCATCGCAAAAGGCATAGTGATCGCGGGACTTACGGCGACCCCGCTTTTTGTCCTTGGTCTGGTGGGATTTTATCCGGTGCTTTGGGTAGACCTGCTCATTGGTGTGGTCGCTATTAGCTGGGCTGTCTACCTGATGTACCTCGGCATCCCCATAGTCATGGACATTCCCCAGGAGCGGGGCTTTCTGTTTTCCAGCGCCATTCTGGCCATCGGGCTCGTGCTCCTCGTCTCAATCATGGTCGTTTCTATACTGGCCTGGGACTTCGGCGCAGCACCGGCGTTTACCGACGGCTAGTAAAAAGCATTATTAATAGGGGCCGGCATAATCGAGCCAAAAGCACGATGGGGCCCAACACCGTAGATATAGCGACACCAAACCAGGCTCTCAAGCACTAACAGGAATTACGGGTAACGACGATGAGCGAACTGAACGCAGCACTGGAACACCCCGTTTACAACTACAAGGTTGTGCGGCAATTCGCCATTATGACCGTGGTCTGGGGAATCGTAGGCATGCTTGTGGGCGTTTACATCGCCGCTGAGCTTGTGTGGCCCGCGCTCAATCTTGGGCTCCCCTGGACCAGCTTTGGGCGCCTCCGCCCTTTGCACACTAACGCCGTTATTTTTGCCTTTGGCGGTTGCGCGCTGTTTGCCACGTCCTACTATGTCGTGCAGCGAACAACACAGGCACGCTTGATTTCCGACAAGCTAGCGGCATTCACATTTTGGGGCTGGCAACTCGTGATCGTCCTCGCGGCTATCACCCTACCCCTCGGCTACACCACCTCCAAAGAGTACGCCGAGCTTGAGTGGCCCATCGACATTCTCATTACCGTGGTTTGGGTCTCTTACGCTGTGGTGTTTTTCGGCACCCTGGTGAAACGAAAAACCAGCCACATCTACGTCGCAAACTGGTTCTTTGGCGCGTTCATCGTCACCGTGGCGGTGCTTCACCTACTCAACAGCGCGGCCCTACCTGTGGGTATGACGCTCAAGTCCTATTCAGCGTACGCTGGTACCGTGGACGCTATGGTGCAGTGGTGGTACGGCCACAACGCGGTAGGTTTCTTTTTAACCGCCGGCTTTCTGGGGATGATGTACTACTTTGTGCCCAAGCAGGCCGAGCGTCCGGTTTACTCCTACCGTTTATCCATCGTCCACTTCTGGGCTCTGGTATCTGTGTACATCTGGGCGGGGCCGCACCACCTCCACTACACCACACTTCCCGATTGGGCCCAAAGTCTGGGCATGGTGATGAGCCTGATTCTTTTAGCTCCCTCCTGGGGCGGCATGATTAACGGCATCATGACCTTGTCGGGTGCCTGGCATAAGCTTCGCCACGACCCAATCCTGAGATTCATGGTTGTGAGCCTTTCGTTCTATGGCATGTCGACCTTCGAAGGGCCGATGATGTCCATTAAGACCGTTAACTCTCTGTCGCACTATACGGATTGGACTATTGGTCACGTGCACTCTGGCGCCCTGGGTTGGGTGGCGATGATCTCCATCGGTTGTCTCTATCACCTCATACCCAAGCTCTACGGCAAAGAGGAGATGTACAGCACTGACTTGATTAACGTTCACTTCTGGATGTCTACCATCGGTACCGTTCTCTACATCGCGGCTTTGTGGGTGAACGGCATCATGCAGGGCCTCATGTGGCGCGCCTATAACCAGGACGGCACGCTGACCTACGCATTCGTTGAGTCGGTGGTCGCGAGCTATCCGGGCTGGATCGTGAGGACCGTCGGAGGAGCCATCTTCCTCGGTGGCATGCTGATCATGGCCTACAACGTCTTCATGACCATTCGCAAAGAGGCGCCTGCTGAGTCGCCAAAGACAGCGCCCGAAGCTGCCGCGGTATAAGGAGCGAAGCTATGTCATCTCACGAGAAAATTGAAAAAAGCGTCCCCTTACTCATCGTATTGGTGATCGTCGCGATCAGTTTCGGAACTCTAGTCGAGTTGGTACCCCTGATCTTTTCCAAGAAGTACGCAGAACCGATTGCGGGCCTGGAGCCCTACTCCGCACTGGAGCTCGAGGGTCGCGACATCTACATCCGGGAAGGCTGCAACACCTGCCACTCGCAGATGATTCGGCCTCTTCGCGCAGAAACGGAGCGCTACGGGCATTACTCCGTTGCCGGGGAGTCGGTTTATGACCATCCGTTTCTCTTTGGCTCCAAGCGCACCGGTCCTGATCTAGCACGCGTAGGCGAGCGTTACTCGGACGACTGGCACCGCGCACATCTTTACAACCCCAGGGATGTGGTGCCGGAGTCAAACATGCCGGCGTTTCCCTGGCTGTTCAGCGCTGAAGTAAACGCTGAAGGAACCGCGGCAAAAATGAGTACGTTACAGACACTGGGTGTGCCCTACACCGAGGCAGATATTGCAGGCGCGGCCAGTGCCGTGGCGGGCAAAAAAGAGATCGATGCGCTGGTAGCCTATTTGCAGCAGTTAGGCACTCTGATTCAGACGCGGCGCTGAGCATATGGATATCAACGACTTAAGGGGCATCAGCACGGCGTTCCTGCTGTTCGCCTTCATAGGATTAGTGTTTTGGGCCTACAGCAGCAAGCAAAAACAGGAATTTGATGAGGCCGCCAACCTACCCTTTGCGGATGACGACGTGCCGCAAGATGGCAAACAAGAAGGAATCGAGCAATGACTAGCTTTTGGAGTGGCTGGGTAATCGTACTCACAAGTGTCACCCTCATCCTGGTGACCTGGCTATTGTTTGCCAATCGCAAGCGCAATGCGATCGACGAAAAGACCACCGGTCACGTTTATGACGGTATCGAAGAATGGGATAACCCCCTCCCCGGGTGGTGGTTTGCCATGTTCGTGATCACTATTGTTTGGGGCGTTGGCTACTTAATCGCATACCCCGGCATGGGTAACTTCCCCGGGGTTCTCGGTTGGAGCTCTGTTAGCCAGCACGAACAGGAAGTTGCCGTCGCCGACGAGAAGTTTCGTGCCATGCGGGATAAGTATCTTGCGATGTCCATAGAAGACATTTACCAGGATCCTAAAGTACGCAAAATGGGTATGCGTATATACGGCAACAACTGCTCCCAGTGCCATGGTCTAGATGCAGCCGGTGCACTGGGGTTTCCAAATCTTACAGATGACGACTGGCTCTATGGCGGATCTGCGGATGCTATTAAGCATACCCTCATAAACGGTCGACAGGCAGCTATGCCTCCCTGGGAAAGCATTCTGGGTGACAAGGGCATTGCCGAAGCAACGGCCTATGTTTTATCCCTGAATGGTCGAGACGCGGATGCTCAGCAGGTGGCCGCTGGAGAGAAGCATTACCAAACCTACTGCGTCGCCTGCCACGGACCCGAGGGCAAAGGAAACCCATTGATGGGCGCTCCAAACCTGACTAACGGTATTTGGCTGTACGGAGGCAGCACGCAGCAAATTGCCCACAGCCTGCGCATTGGCCGCAATGGAAAAATGCCGGCCTTCGGCAATACGCTTAGTGAAGACAAAATCCACCTTGTCGCAGCCTATATCTATGGCCTGAGCAACTAGCCCAAGACACGACGCAACGGCAATCTAATTACACAAATACCGAAGGCAAACACCCTGGTCACATTACAGCAAGACAGCACCTAGAGACGTCAGGGACTAACGCCACGGGAGTGGCCACTCAATACTAGTAGTGGTAGCAGAATATGTCTGATCCAGATCTCATCGATGTTCAGGAGATCGCACCGGCGGAGGTTGCCGAACTCGACCTCTATCAGAAGCGCGAAAAGATCTACACGCGCAAGATCGAAGGTTTTTACCAGCGACTTCGTGTGTTTACTGGCTGGCCGATGCTTCTTGGATATTACTGTATACCCTGGATTAGCGTTGATGGCCGGCAGGCCGTTTGGTTCGATTTGCCCGAGCGGGAGTTCCATATTTTCGGCCTGACCTTTTGGCCTCAGGACTTTTCGCTCCTCGCTTTTTTGCTAATCATCGCAGCATTCTCTCTCTTTGCGATCACGGTTTCCGCGGGCCGGGTCTGGTGCGGGTACACCTGTCCCCAGACCGTATGGACCAGCATATTTATGTGGGTAGAACAAAAAGTCGAGGGCACACGAAATCAGCGCATCAAACTGGACAAGAAACCCTGGTCGCTCAACAAAGCCACCCGCAAAGTAACAAAGCATGGCGCGTGGCTCTTCATCGCCTTTATGACCGGCATGACTTTCGTGGGATATTTTTATCCCGTGCGAGAACTTACCTACGAACTGGCGACGCTCTCCACCGGCAGTTGGCAGCTTGCATGGACTGTCTTCTTCACCCTCGCGACTTACATAAATGCGGGATGGATGCGTGAGCAAGTGTGCAAATACATGTGCCCCTATGCCCGCTTCCAGTCTGTCATGTTCGATCGGGACACACTCATCGTCTCTTACGATGCGGCTAGAGGAGACCCGCGAGGCTCCCGTAAAAAGTCCCTCGATCACCGCGAAGCCGGCCTCGGTGACTGCATTGATTGCGATCTTTGCGTACAGGTGTGTCCTACCGGCATAGACATTCGCGATGGCTTGCAATACGAGTGCATTGGCTGCGCTCTGTGCGTGGATGCCTGTAATTCCGTCATGCGTAAGATGGGCTACGAACCCGGGCTAGTTCGCTACACTAGTGAGCGCGAGCTCGAAGGCGGTAAGACCCACTGGCTTCGCCCCCGTATCATCGGCTACATCGTCATGCTCTGCCTGATGGTCGGTGTTTTTAGCTATAGCATCGTATCCCGGATCCCCCTCGAACTCACCGTTATGCGCGACCGCAATAATCTGTATGTCGAAACCGCCGACGGTGGTGTCGAAAACATTTACCGTCTGCACATCGTCAACATGGACACCTCTCCACACCAATATGAGCTGAGTGTTAAGGGGCTCGACGGCGCGGTGATTAAAGGTGATACCAGCTATGCGCTTGCGGCCAGTGACGATCGCGAAGTCACTCTGCGAGTCAAAGTGAGCGCCTCGAAACTGAGCGTTCCCAGCACGAGCTTTGTATTTGAAATCGTTGCCAGGGATATGCCCTCGCTTCGAGCAAGCACCGATTCGCGATTCATGAAACCGCTATAGTGAGACCAGAGATAATCAACGATGCGAAGTGCAGTGATGACTAATGCCAGAAGAGATCCACGCCAGCGCGAAGACCTGGAGCCGTGGTACCGGCAATTCTGGCCCTGGTTCCTAATTGCCCTGCCCGGTTCCGTGGTTATCGCCGGACTAAGTACGCTCTACATCGCAAATCTCTACTCTGACGATCTTGTGGTTGATGACTACTACAAAGATGGCCTGGCCATTAATCTTGAGTTGAGCAAGCAAGCGACTGCCCAAGCGCTGGGCATTAACGTAGAAATTCAGGTGCTCGAGCGACGTGCGCAAGTAAGACTCAGCGATCAAGTTGCCCCGCAGGATCTGGTTTTACGTTTTTCGCATCCTCTGGAGGCCGACCGGGACTTCAACGTAACGCTGATAGAGCTCGCTCCCGGCCTCTATCAAAGTTCGCTGCCTACGGAGCTGGCTCCCAACTGGCACTGGACTTTGGAAAGCGAAAACGGCAAATGGCGGCTCGATGGATCCCTGAGCAGCAAAGACTTTATCGACCTGCAATGAAAAGTAACTGCAGTTGATGCGTACCTCGTTGCCTGACACCTCCGCGAGTCAACTTTGAACAGCGCGCAACCACCCCGATCTGTTGCCAAGACTACCTGCTTCCATTGTGGAGACGAGGTTCCAACGGGCGCGGATTTCACTATCAGTATCGCGGGCGAGCCCCGTGACATGTGCTGTCCCGGCTGCCGTGCAGTCGCCGGCATGATTGCCGAGAGTGGTCTCGAACGATTTTACGAGCAGCGCACGGCGTTTAACGAGCGCCCCCCCGTGGATATTAAGTCTAGAGAACAGGAGTTCCTGATCTACGATGACCCCGCCCTCGCGCAACAGTTTTCTGAAACCGATGACAGCGGGGCCATTAACGCGCGCCTGCTTCTCGGTGGTGTCAGCTGCGCAGCGTGCACCTGGCTCGTTGAGACCACACTCCATCGCCTGGATGGCGTTAGCCAGGCAACATTAAATCTGGGACAAAGTCGTCTCGATGTTTCCTTTGATCCCAAGAAACTGCGCATGAGCCAAGTGTTTTCTCAGGTCGCAAGCCTCGGTTATCGCGTACAGCCCTGGCAAAGCAGCTTGAGACAGGACCAGGCAAAGCAGGAGTATCGGACCGACCTCAGACGCCTGGCAGTTGCCGGCATTGGCATGATGCAGGTAGGCATGTTTGCAATCGCACTCCACGCCGGCGATATCCAGGGCATTAGCGATGATTACCAGCAGCTCATGCGTTTGTTTAGCCTGCTCGTAACCAGCTTTGTCGTCGTCTACTCCGCCAGAGGTTTTTTTGAGAGTGCCTGGCGCCATCTACACCATGGCGCTCTGGTCATGGACTTGCCGGTAGCGCTAGCTATTGGCCTGGCTTACAGCGCAAGTACCTACGCCAGCTTTCGCGGTGAAGGCGATGTGTATTTTGACTCCGTAGTTATGTTTACTTTTTTGCTGCTGCTCGCGCGTTTCATAGAAAAACGCCTGCGCTATCAAGATGCAGTCGCCTGGCAAGACGCCGAACAGACACTGCCCGATGCCGTACAGGTTTGGAACGAAAACGGCTGGACAGCTGTTCCCCGCCGCCAACTGGTGGCAGGAAATCGGGTCTTAATTAGGTCCGGCGATACCATACCTATTGATGCGTCGATCATTGATGGCAAAAGTGCCGTGCGCGAAGACAGCTTTAGTGGAGAAGCCCTACCCAGATCTGTCGATGTCGGCGATATGGTGTATGCAGGCACTGTAAACATCGATGATTCTCTCCAAGTCTGCGCAACCGGAACCTATGCCGACTCTCGACTCGCGGCCCTCCAACAATCTATCGATGCGGCGCGCCACGACAAACCCGCCATCGCCTCTCTGGCAGACCGCATTGCGACAGGATTTATTGCGGGCATTTTGCTTATCGCCTGTGCAACAGCTCTGCTGTGGTGGCAGATTGACTCGTCCAGGGCGTTTTGGATTGCGCTGTCGGTGCTTGTCATCAGCTGCCCCTGCGCACTATCGCTCGCGACACCGGCCAGTCTTGCCAATGCGGCCAGCCTCCTTCGACGCCAGGGGGTTATCGTAAACGGTGAGAACGCTTTGGAGTCTCTGGCCAAGCTAGACGTCGCTTTGTTCGACAAGACGGGCACTCTCACCAGCGGCGCATTCACCCTAAACACTGTGCTACCTCTCAAGGACAGCATTGATCCTGCCTCCATAAAGTCTCTGGCAGCGGCTCTGCAACGTCATTCCAATCATCCTCTGGCAAGCGCTTTCAGCTCCATTGACGCCGCAACCGAGGTACAAAATGTTCGTTACGTCGTCAGCAAGGGGCTCGAGGGCGAATACCGCGGTCGACGTCTCCGTCTGGGTTCCGAGGCTTTCTGCCGAGAGCTAAGTCCGGATCTTCCTCCCGAGCCACCGGAAGCAGAGTATTGGATCGCACTCTGCGATGAGGACCAGCCTTTGGCATGGCTTGGACTCACAGACGAGGTCCACGAAGAAGCAATCTCGGTATTACAGGGGCTTCGCACATTGGGCGTCGAGACAGAGCTTCTTACCGGAGACGCCTCCAGTCGGGCAATTGGGCTAGGCGCTCAACTGAATTTTGGGCGTGTAGCTACGGGGCTCTCTCCCCAGGAAAAACTCACGCGGCTTGCCACAGTTCAGGACGCTGGCGCCACAGTGCTCATGGTCGGAGACGGACTTAATGACGCACCGGTTATGAAGCGTGCTGACGTCTCCATTGCAGTAGCCGGGGCGACAGACTTAGCCAAGGCCCAAGCAGACTTTATTGTGCTTAACGGTGATCTTAGGCAAATCTCTTTACTGCTTGAGGTAGCGCAGCGCACTCGACGGATTATTATCCAAAACTTCAGCTGGGCGCTGGGTTACAACGCAATTGGAATACCGCTGGCAGCGCTAGGCTGGATACCGCCCTGGGCAGCGGCAGTGGGTATGTCTTTGAGTTCCCTGCTGGTTGTGGGGAACTCCAGCCGTCTCCGCCGTCTGAACGCAG
>NZ_CBFIIF010000034.1:0-12874 GCF_965662665.1 Congregibacter sp.
TTACGCAGCCAGCGCTACCTCGTAGTTGTCGTCATTGGCAACTAATAGTTTGCAGCTTTGGATTTACGTGATTGGCTACCATCACGGCATGCACCGCAGGTTTTGTTACCGTCGTCGAATCCGTAACGCCCCCAGTGTTGGGTGCAAGTTTACCATAAATCCGGTTTTGCCATTGGCTTACGAGCAGCACGCTGCATTTGACAACGGCCAAGGTCTGTCCAACTCTTGGGTAATCAAGCACTGTGCTGAACTAACAATAATTACTCGGGGAGAGCGCTATGGGTGATATCTCAATAGATGTATCAATCAACATAACGGCCATTGTCGTGGCAGCCGTCGCGGGGTTCTTTGTGGGCGGATTATGGTACTCGCCGGTGCTGTTCGGAAAGGCCTGGATGAAGGCCGCGGACATCTCCGAGGAGCAAATCGCAGGCGGTAACAAGGCCAAGATCTTTGGTCTGACCTTTATCTTTCTACTGATCATGAGTGTCTGCCTGGCGATGTTTCTTGGCACACCAGAGATCACCCTACAAAGCGGCGCTCTATACGGATTTCTGACGGGTTTTGGCTGGATCTTCTTTGCCTTCGGTGTGGTCGCTTTGTTTGAGCTGCGATCCTGGTCCTACATTCTGGTGAACGGTGGCTACTGGGTAGTCACCATGACCTTGATGGGCGCCATACTCGGCGGCTGGAAGTAGCCCGCAATCACCAACCTTTGCGATTGGCTAGGTACTGCTCTTCTTCGGCCGTGCTTGTTCGACCCAGATCGGCATTTCGAGTGGGGTAGCGGCCAAATTCTGCGATAACTTTTTCGTGCGCTATGGCATAGCGCAGAGCGTCTCCATTGCCCAGAGCTTCAAACAGACGCAGTCCCTCTTTGTGCACGGCCAGTGACTCCGAGTGCATGTACGGCATGTAACTAAAATAGCGCTGATCGTCGCTCATACGCAGATCATCCCCCCGGGCAACGGCCTCTTGAGCCAGCACCAGCGCAATGCCATCCTGGGCATAGGCCCGCGGACCTTCTCTAAACAGATTCCTAGAGAACTGATCGAGAACAATGACTTCGGCGCAGCGTCCCTCGGGCGTTGATCGCCACTCCCAACACTCACCCAGCCGTGCGGCCTCAAGCGTGGGTAAAAAGCGCTCCCGGCACAGCGCATCAAAGGCATCAGATTGTTTGAACCAGCGCTTGGCGCCGGCCTCTTCAAACCAAAAATCTAAAACTGCGTCCGCGCTTTCCATGGAGCAAGTCTACTCCGCTCGGCGAGTCTTAGCCTACAAATGCACGCTCGATGACGTAGTCACCCGCAGTTCCCTGATTGGGCGACACAGTAAAGTTACGCCGATCCAGTAGAGAAGAAATGTCGTCCAGCATCGCAATACTGCCGCAGATCATGGCGCGATCCTGTGCGGGGTCAATCGCGGGAAGACCCAGATCAGACTCGAGCTTGCCGCTTTCCAGTAGCTCAGTGATTCGCCCATTGTTTTTAAAGGGCTCGCGAGTGACCGTGGGGTAGTACAGGAGTTTCTCCCGCACTTCTTCACCCAGATACTCATGCTGCGGTAACTCAGTGGTGAGGTAGTCGTGGTAGGCGAGATCACTGATGTGGCGCACCCCGTGTACCAGCACGATTTTCTCGTAGCGGGCGTAGGCGTCGGGGTCACGGATGATGGACATGAAGGGCGCCAGGCCGGTGCCGGTAGCAAACAGATAAAGGTGACGGCCCGGGTGCAAATCCGTAAGCACCAAAGAACCTACGGGCTTTTTACCCAGCAGTACTTCATCGCCCACGTTGATGTGCTGTAGGCGGGAGGTGAGTAAGCCGTCTGCGATCTTGATGCTCAAGAATTCCAGTTCTTCTTCGTAGTTGGCGCTGGCTATGCTGTAGGCACGCAGGGCAGGCTTACCTTCTACTTCCAGACCGACCATCGTGAAATGGCCGTTCTCAAAGCGAAACTCGGGCGCACGCTCGGTTTTGAAGCTGAACAGTCTGTCGTTCCAGTGCTTTACTTCGGTAACTTTGGCGGGTGCTACGGCGGCCATGACGGATCCTCAAATACGGTTTAAACGGCTTATACGTTACGAGCCGCGAATTCTGATCACCCTGGCGGTTACCTGCAAGGAAATCACGGGGTATTTCAAGAACGGTTTTTCCTAACCTTATTCCCTGATTCTTCAATCTCCTGTGGTGGACAGCTCCCGCGGTGCTGCCTAGACTTCCAAAACATCCGCAATAAATAACAAAATAAAGGTTAGAACATGGAATACGACCTAAAGATTACCGGTGGTTTGGTGTATGACGGTGAGGGCTCAGAGCCCCGGCAAACCAACGTCGCCGTTCGCAACGGCACTATCGTTGCTATTGGTGAATGCGCCGGTGACGCGCGCGAAACTCTTGACGCAACAGGTCATATCGTGACCCCCGGCTTTGTGGACCTTCACACTCACTACGACGGTCAGGTCTCCTGGGATGCGGGCATGCAGCCCAGCGTTAACCACGGCGTAAGCACCGTGGTCATGGGTAGCTGTGGCGTTGGCTTTGCGCCCGTACGCGAAGCAGACCGGGAAAAACTCATCCGCTTGATGGAAGGCGTCGAGGATATTCCCGGGATCGCTCTGGCAGAGGGGCTTACCTGGGATTGGGAGACTCTCCCCGAGTACATGGACGCCCTGGATGCAAAGCCCCATAGCATCGACTTTGCGGTGCAGGTTACCCACGATCCTCTGCGGGTTTACGTGATGGGCGACCGCGCGGTCTGCAATGAGCCCGCTACCGAGACAGATATCGCGGCCATGAGAAAGATCACCCGCGAGGCGCTCGAAGCCGGTGCCATTGGTTTCTCTACCGGGCGTTCTGACGTGCATCGCAGCGCTGATGGCGACTGGACTCCGTCCTCCGAGGCGACCACCGAAGAGCTTGCCGGTATCGCGAGCGCCTTTGCCGGGTTATCCCACGGTACTTTGCAGGCGGTGAACGATTTTGACCTCGAGCGTGAGGGGGATGCCTTTGATAAGGAGTTCGATATTCTTGAAAGCATGGCCGAGGCAGGGGAGGGGCGTCCGTTTTCCCTTTCGCTAATGCAACGGGATTTCGCCCCCGATCAATGGCGGCGCATTATCGATCGAGCAGAGAAGGCTGAAGCCAAAGGCGTGAGCATGCGTCTGCAAACCGCACCTCGGGGCATCGGTGTGATCACCGGTCTGCAGTGCACCTTTCACCCGTTTATTGGATTTCCCAGCTACAAAGCCATTTGCGATCTGCCTCTTCAAGAGCGCGTAGCAAAGATGAAGGACGCGGCCTTTAAAGCGCAGATTCTGACCGAAGAGTCCGAGACCCTGGCCGGCGATGGTACCCCTGTGCCACCGATTGTTGACGCGCTTATGGCAGCCATCGATTACGTGGCCAGTAAGACTTTCCTGCTAGGTGAGAACCCTGAATACGAGCAGAGCGCCGAAACATCAGTGCTGCACATGGCCCAGGAAAAGGGCGTGTCGTCCCTTGAGATGATCTACGATCTTTTATTGGAAGACGATGGACAGGCCTTGCTCTACTTCCCCATCTATAACTACACCAACATGAACTTTGATAACGTGTTCGAGATGATGTCCCATCCACAGTCCATCATGGGGCTGTCCGATGGTGGTGCCCACGTCGGGACCATCTGCGACTCGAGTTTCCCAAGCTATCTGTTGACCTATTGGGCGCGGGATCGTGCTCGCGGCGGTAAGATTGAGCTCGCCGAAGCCATCCGTCGCTTAACCTCAGACATAGCTGATTACTGCGGCATGGCGGATCGCGGCCGACTCAAGGTGGGCCTCAAGGCAAACATTAACGTGATCGACTTTGAGAATCTGCGATTGTTCGCGCCGCGCATGGTGCAGGACTTGCCCGCAGGTGGACAGCGTTTGTTACAGGACGCGGCGGGATACCGAGCTGTCATCGTCGATGGCGAAACGGTTCTTGAGAACGATCAGCTAACGGGCAAGAACCCCGGTCGTCTGTATCGGGCGGGGCAGCAGGCCTTGGAATCTGTTGCCTGAGCGAAATCTGCATTTATCACAATATTGTCAAACAAAATCAGCTAAGCTGCGCTGCAGTTTTTAACCACGCGGGCGAAGTACCCGCGCATTTGTGACACCGAGAGAGTCAACTATGTTCAAACCCGTACAACTATTAGCCAGCGGCTTTTTGGCGCTGAGCGTACTGCTTGCGCCTCTGGCGCTTGCAGGCGACACACTGGATCGCGTCGTCAAGAACAAAACATTAGTAGTCGGCATGTCCGGCGATCAGCCACCCATGAATATGCGAAACCGCCAGGGTGAGCTCATGGGCTTTGACGTAGATTTGGCCAATGCCCTTGCCAGCGCCATGGGCGCTGAACTCAAACTCAGCCCTATGCCTTTTGGTGATCTGACTAAGGCGCTGGAAGACGGTGACGTCGATATGGTCCTCTCAGGTATGGCGATTACCGCTGAGCGATCCAGAAGCGCGTCGTTTGTGGGTCCTTACATGATGAGTGGTAAGTCGATTCTTGCAACGCGCACAGCGCTCGAGCAGATCGCGAGCGGCGGCATTGCAGCTACCGACGTAAAACTAGCGGCACTGAAGAACTCTACCAGTGCAACTTTTGTGACCCAGGCAGCTCCCAACGCAACGCTTGTTGAGGTCGCTAACTACGACGAAGCGATCGCCATGGTTACCAGCGGTGAGGCAGCGGGCATGGTTGCAGATGCTCCCGTGTGCAAGCTTCAGGTTCTGAGAAACCCTGACGCGGGTCTTGTCACTCTGGATAAGCCACTCACCGTAGAGCCTTTTGGTATTGCTCTGGCTTCTGGTGATGCGGAGTTTTTGAATCTGGTGCAAAACTACCTGCGCGCCTACGAGGGTACAGGCCTCCTCACTAAACTGCGTCAAAAGTGGTTGGAGAACAGCTCTTGGGTTGCAGCGCTACCCTAGCCCTTTATGGTGTGACGAACGCCCTGGTCTGCGACCGGGGCGTTTTTGTTTGGGCTGCCCGTGATTAACGCTCTGGTAAGTACTTTTGCCGATATCGGTCTTTATCAGATGCTCGCCATCTGGGCGGCATTGCTGTTTGCTTCGCTGCTCCGCGCGTTTACCGGATTTGGTTTTGCTTTGGCCGCCATGCCGGTTTTATCGCTCTTTGTGGCGCCCACGGAAGCCGTAGTGATTACTGCGTCTCTAACCCTCGGGACCAGCTTGTTGACGGTACACAAGTTTTGGCCTGATGCGCCCAAGCGCCCTTTGCTGCCAATTTGTCTTGCGTCGATCCTTGGGACCGTTGGGGGAGCGCAACTGCTAAAACACGTCTCCGTGGATCAGTTTCAAATGTGGATAGGGCTCGGCGTGCTTGCTGCTTGCGCTGTTCTCACAATGTTTCATCCAGCACCACGTGTCCCGAAATTTGGAGTTCCGACCACAACCGGTTTGCTATCGGGATTGATGAACGGTGTTTTCGCCATTCCCGGCCCGCCCGTCATTATCTTTGTCATGGCGACGCAGGGAGATGCCAAGCACAGCAGGGCCATGCTGCTTACGTTTTTTATGCTCTCTGCGGTCATCGCGCTCTGTGTGTTTGGTATTTCCGGCTACCTCACGACAAAGAGCTTTTGGATGTTTCTGTTGGGTATGCCTGCGATGATGATTGGCGATCGCGTGGGGCATGCGGTCTTCGCGCGCTATGGGAGTCTTCTCTACCGTCGCATAGCCTTGTTTGTGCTCTACGCTGTGGGTATCAGCATTACTGTAAAAGCCCTGGCTGCCTAGCACGTAGTGCATAACAGATAGCGCTTAGCGCACAAACAGGCTCGACTACTGTTTTACGGCGTCTCGCATGATGCGCTGCTTTTGGACGCCCCATTCACGCTCTTTCTGCGTTTGCCGCTTGTCATGGCTTTGCTTGCCGTGAGCGAGGGCAATCGCTGCTTTGACGAGATGACCCTTCCAATAAAGCTTGGTGCAAACACAGGTCTGTCCCTTGGCACTGATAGCGGCCAGAATTCTGGCTAGCTCGCGGCGATTCAGCAAAAGCTTGCGGGTCCGCGTAGGGTCCGTCACATAGTGTGTCGACGCGGTCGCCAGCGGTGTTATTTGCGAGCCGAGCAAGAACGCTTCGCCATCCTTCATCATCACGTAGGAATCCGTCAGCTGCGCTTTTCCTGCGCGCAGGGCTTTAACCTCCCAGCCGGTGAGGGCGACCCCCGCCTCAAAGGTTTCCAGAAGTTGATAATCAAAGCGCGCACGTTTGTTCTGAACAATCGTTGTGTCGACTTTTTTGGCGTTTTTCTTTCCCATGGGGCCTATTGTACAGGCTGTCTACCCTCGAAGAGCGATCAATGTGCTTTGCAAGGGCGCTTTGCTCGGGCAAGCTGTGCATTAACCAAGTGCTTCGGACTTCGATGAACCTTTACCTACCTGTGGAACGCTGGCAATCCCGAACGACCTTCGTGTTCGCTCTTGCGATGGCGGCGGTGGGACTGGGTAATCTGTGGCGCTTTCCCTGGCTTATGGGAGAGCACGGCGGAGCACCGTTTTTCTTTAGCTATCTCTTGTGCCTGTTTTTTATTGCCGTGCCATTGCTGGTTGCTGAAGTAGTGCTGGGCAGCCATGGCCGAGGCTCTCCGTTCTTGACGCTAAGCTGGGCGGCGGACGTATCGGGTCGATCCCGCCTCTGGTTAACGGTGGCGCTGCTGTCCTGTCTGGCGGGATTTTTGTTGCTGGTGTCCTATCTGCTGATTGCGGGTTGGAGTTTGTCCTATGCCTATCAACTGCAGCTGGGAGGCTTTGCCGCTATCAGCCTGCCCGGTGCGGCGGAGGTGCTGGCGAGCAAGCTATCCGCGTCGGCGGGTCTTATGCGCTGGCAGCTTTTGGCGGCGGTGCTATTGGCGGTGGCAGTGGCCGTGGGCGTGCGCAAAGGCATTGGCTTGTTTGTCTGGATTGCTATCCCCTTAATGATGTTTCTGCTGGGCGTGCTTATCAGCTTTTCCGTGGAGTTTGGCGATCTCGGCGCCGCCGGTGCGTATCTGTTTGCCTGGCAACCTCTGGATTTTGATCGAGGCTCCTTTATGGCCGCGCTGGGTCATGCCTTGTATACCCTGTGCATCGGTGTCGCGGTGGGAATGAGTTACGGCGCTTACGCGCCGCACAAGCTGCCCATTGTTCGTTCGGTGATTACCGTGGCGATCTTTGACGTGGTGGTCGCTGTTGCCGCCGGTGTAGCGATCTTTCCGCTGTTGTTCGCCAATAACCTCATGCCCGCACAAGGCTTTGGGCTGCTATTTGTCAGCGTTCCCTACGCCTTCGGTAACATGCCTTTTGGTGATTTGTATGGTGCGCTGTTCTTTCTGACTGTGACTCTCATCGCTCTCGGAACTGCCGTTGCGCTTTTGGAGCCCATTGTCAGCGTGTTAGAGCAGCAGTTCCGCGTGCGCCGAGTCCTCGCAGCCATCAGTGTGACGGCGGTGGCGTTTCTATTGTCTGTCTACGCGACTGTTGATCTAGCTTCGGCGGCTCCGGGCGAGGGCTTTCTTCTGTGGTTGGATGGCGTGACCTCCGAGTGGCTCATTCCTGCGGCGGTGCTGCTTCTTGCGTTGTTTGTAGGCTGGCGAATGCCCCGCGAGCTTCTCCGGCGGGAACTCGCTCGAGAGCCCGACATCCTGTTTTCGCTGTGGTACTTTCTCATCCGCTTTGTGGCTGTGCCCGTGATTGCTTTTGCCTGGCTTTGGTTATCATTGGTCCCTTGAACCCGAATAACGACACTTATGACTTCCATACACCGTAGTGCACTCCTGCCGTTTTCCAACAAGCAGCTTTTCGTACTCGTTAACGATATCGAAGCCTACCCGCAGTACATGGACGGCTGCGTCGGTGCATCGATCCTGCGCACGGACAACGAGCACGTAGAGGCGCGTCTGGATTTGGCCCGGGGCGGGATCTCGCAGAGTTTTACTACCCGCAATGAATTGGTGCCCTACGAAACCATTCGTCTGACGCTCAAAGATGGGCCTTTTGATCAGTTTGCGGGAGCCTGGCATTTTCAGGCGCTGGCGGAGCAGGCCTGTAAAGTTTCGCTGGATCTCGAGTTCAGCTTTCGTGGCGGACTTCTTAGCGCCGCCGCAGCAAAGCTCTTTGATCGAGTGACGGGCAATCTCGTGGATGCCGTAGTGCGTCGCGCGCAGGATGTCTACGGTACATGAGTGAGACGGCGACAATTTCTATAGAAGTGGTTTATGCCCTTCCAGATCGCCAGAAGATTGTGCAGTTAACTGTGCCCGAGGGGACGAACGCTCTCGCCGCAGCGCAGCAATCGGGGCTTGAGCAAGAGTTTGATGATCTGACGATTAATGAGGAGAGCCACCTGGGCGTCTTCGGTAATCGCGCGGCGCACACGCAGGTTTTGCGCGACGGGGATCGGGTAGAGATCTACAGACCCTTATTGGCGGATCCCAAAGAAGTGCGAAAAGAACGTGCCGCCCGGGCCAAAGCGCGACGAGAGACTCAGTCCAGCGGCTAGCTGTTCTCGGCCGATGCCTGCTCAGCATTGTTCCCAGCGTCCGCCGGGTCCTGGGACTCTTCGGCTTCGTCGCCGGCCGCATTGGGATTAGCCCAGTCAGGTAGGTAGTCACCGGTGATGTTCACCAGACTGTCACCCTCAAAGAAAATACGCACCTGCGCTTCGCGGATGATATCGGCCCCGTTTCGGATCACGTAGGGATAGTCCCAGCGATCGGGCTGAAAGGTGTCCTCCACCAGCGGCGAACCCATGATAAAGCGCACCTGCCGACGGCTCATGCCGGGCTGGAGCTGCTCGATCATCTCCTGGGTCACCAGATTGCCCTGCTCAACATCAATCTTGTAAACGCCGGGAAAGCCCACAAAACCGCAGGCAGACAGTGCTGCCAGAGAGGCTGTGAGCAACAGGGCCCGCAAAATGTGCCGAGGTCGTATCAAGGACTAACTTCCACTAGTGAGGTAGGGGTGGCATCATACCGATGAGCGCCCCGTCAGAGAAGTGCACCCGCATGCCATTTAGTAACCAAGATCTTCGCAGTGCTGGCCTTAAGGTCACACTCCCCCGCGTCAAAATTCTGCAAATTCTCGAGGATTCAGATCAGCACGCACGCCATATGAGTGCCGAAGACGTTTATCAGGCCCTTCGGGACGCGGGAGAGGACGTAGGTCTTGCGACGGTTTATCGCGTGCTCACCCAGTTTGAGGGCGCGGGACTGGTGACTCGGCATAATTTTGAAGGCGGACACTCTGTCTTCGAGCTCGATCATGGTGAGCATCACGACCATATGGTTTGTGAAGATACGGGTCAGGTGATCGAGTTTAATGACCCGATCATCGAAGAGCGACAGCACAAGATCGCCGAAGAGCACGGCTTCGAGTTGGTGGGACACTCTCTGGTCTTGAAAGTGCGAAAGCGCGACCCTAAGTAAGTCCCGGTCCGGTTCTGCGAATCGCTTGGCCGCCTAATCCCGACTTTCGAGCATCTCCCGGGCATGGGCCAGGGTGTTTTCGGTCATCTTGAGGCCGCCCAACATGCGCGCGATTTCGTCGACGCGTTGGTTCTCGTCAAGCTCATGGAGCGATGACGCCAGCTGTTTGCCCTTGCCGGACTTTTCGACCTGCAAATGCTGCTGCCCTTGTGCTGCAACCTGCGGCAAGTGCGTGACGCACAGCACCTGAGCGTTTTTGCCCATATCCGCCAACAGGCGACCAACGACTTCGGCCACGGCGCCGCCGATGCCAACATCCACCTCGTCAAAAACCATGCTGGGCACGGTGGTGTTGCCAGCGGTGGCTACCTGAATGGCCAAGCTAATGCGTGAGAGTTCGCCGCCGGAGGCAATGCGACCCAGAGACTGCGGCTCGGCGCCCGGGTTGGTGCTGATAAGCAGTTCGATGTCTTCCTGCCCCAGGGGGTGAGGGTCGCTCGTTTCGCGTTTGTTCAGGGCAATCTTGAACAGACAGTTACTCATGGAGAGTTTTTTGAGGAGTTTGCTGACCTCTTTTTCCAGCTTTGTCGCCGACTTTTTGCGGGCACTGCTGAGTTTGCCGGCCACCGATTGGTAATCCGCCAGCTGCTCAGCCAGAGTGGCTTCCAGAGCCTCTATCCGTTCATCGCTGGAATCTAGGGTGGCCAGTTCTTCGCTGAGAGACTGATGATGCGAGCTGAGCTGTTCGGGCATGATGCGATGCTTGCGCGCGAGAGCGTATATCGACTCCAGTCGGGCCTGCACGTCTGCAAGACGCTGGGGGTTGTTCTCGGTACTGGCAAGATACTGCTGTAACTCGCTGCGAGCTTCTCCCAGCTGTATGGCAGCCGAGTCGAGCATCTCACGGACGCTGTCTATGGTTTTGCCTTGATGCAAATCCTCCGCGAGGGTCGTTAGGGCTTCACGCACGCCCGTTTCGTTAGCGTCGCAAAGCTCTATGGCGCTAGCGGCCTGGCGCTGAATCGCGTCTGCGTTTTCCAAAACGCGCTGTTCGTCTTCGAGGGTTTGCAGCTCCGTATCGCCTAGCGCCAGCTCATCAAGCTCGCCCACTTGATAACGCAGGAGCTGCTCACGGTCGGCCTGTTCCTGCTGGCTGCTGCGCAGAGTTTCAAGCTCGTTTCTGAGGCGTAGCCAGTCATTGGCCGCGCTTGCGGTCTTTTGCGCGGTAGCGATTTGCCCCGCGTAGCTGTCCAGAAGCATGCGTTGATGCGGACGCCGCAAGAGCGACTGATGAGCGTGCTGGCCGTGGATATCCACCAGCAGCTCACCCAGAGCGGCGCAGTCCTGCAAGGTGGTTGGGCGGCCGTTGATATAGGCCCGGGACCGTCCCTCGCGGGTGATGACTCGCCGAAACAGGCAATCGCCGTCGGCCTCTAAATCGTGATCCTTAAGCCATTGCTGGGCAGCGGTCATGCCATCAATGTCAAAGCGGGCGCTGATATCTGCGCGATCCTGACCGGGGCGGATAGCGCTGGGATCCGCTCGATCACCCAGACACAAACCCAGCGCGTCGAGCATGATGGACTTGCCCGCGCCGGTTTCGCCGGTAACGACGGTCAGACCGTCGCGCAAATCAACCTCAAGGGTTTCCACGACAGTGAACTGACTAATAGTGATCTGGCTGAGCATAGGAATCCGCTTCGGTGTAGCGAGGGTTTATAACTCATCCTTGGGAGCGCATAAACAGCAAATTGCGCTGATTGCCTTCCTCGCTTTGTGTTCCGGGTCGTCTGTGCTAAAACCGTGGCTAGTGTTGAAGTGAGTGGATGTATTTGGATCGGGAGCTAACAGACAGGTCAGGAACGTTATTGAGAACGCTGGTGGCCCTGCACATCCGCGATGGCAGCCCGGTAGGTTCTCAAACGCTTCGCGAGGAGTCGGGCCTTGCGGTGAGTCCCGCCACCGTCCGAAACGCCATGTCTGATCTTGAAGAGCGCGGTTTTTTACATTCTCCCCACACCTCTGCGGGCCGTGTGCCCACGGATCAAGGCTATCGTTTTTTTGTCGACAGCCTTATGCAGGTAAAAGATGAGCTCGACCCCAGCGCTTTTGATGTGCTGCGTCAGGAGTTAAACCCCGATCGTAATACCACGGACCTGGTGCAGGCCGCATCGAGCATGTTGTCGTCCATTACCTCTCAGGCGGGCGTTGTTACCGTGCCGCGTCCCACTCAGCAGCCCCTGCGTCAGGTGGAGTTTTTGCCGCTGTCGGGTGACCGGGTGCTGGTGATTCTCGTGATCAATCAACGGGAAGTGCAAAACCGCATCATTCATACCCGGCGGGTGTTTTCTGACGAGGAGTTGCGTGCCGCAGCCGCGCAGATAAACCAGCGCTTTGCCGGTCAGGCCCTTGCTGATGTGCAGGAGCAGGTGGATCGCGAGCTGCTCGCCGCGCGCAATACCCTGGACGACTATCTATCTGCAACGCTGGATCTTGCCCAGCGAGCCTTAGCCGAAGAAGCCAATCCGTCGGACTACCTGATCGTCGGCGAGTCGCGTCTGTTTGAGGGCGCCAGCCCCGAAGAGCTGCAGCGCCTTCGTGAGTTGTTCGCAACGCTGGAAAGCAAGCAGGACCTCCTGCACCTGCTGGAGCGATGCTCGGAAGCTGATGGCGTCAAGATATTCATCGGCGAAGAGGCGGGCACCCAAATTCTGGGAGATTACTCCCTGATTACCGCGCCCTATGGCGATGGGGCGCGCACCTTGGGTGTCCTTGGGGTCATTGGCCCCACCCGCATGGCCTATGACCGGGTTATTCCTATTGTCGATGTGACGTCAAAGATGCTGAGCGCCGCCCTCACTAACTGAGCTTTGCCCGTCAATTTTCTCTAGATCCGCCTTGTATTTGCTCTAAAAGCCCCCATATCCGCTGAACAACGATCATCTTCGGCCTTGCCGCCGGGATGTGCGCCTTTTTAAATCAAAGACCAGGAGATCACCGGTGGCGGAAGACAATCGCGATCAGGAGTCGCTTGACGACGTGGCAAACGAGCAAGCGGTAGAGGGGCAGGAATCCTCGGATGTCGTTGAAGACGCAGCAATGTCTGCTTCGGACGATGGCGATGGGGGCTCATCTTTAGAGTCTCAGATTGAACAGCTTGAGGAAGAGCTAGGGCAGGCCAAAGATCAGGCCCTGCGTGCTCAGGCCGATGCTCAAAATGCCCACCGTCGCGCCGATCAGGACGTCGAAAAAGCGCGGAAGTTTGCGCTGGAGCGTTTTTGTAGCGAGCTGCTGCCAGTCGTGGATAACCTTGAGCGGGCACTGGAGGCAATAAACAGCGACGATCCTGCGCTGAGTTCGATTACCGAAGGCGTTGATCTGACCCTCAAAAGCTTTGTCGGCGCGCTGAGT
>NZ_CBFIIF010000034.1:12884-29947 GCF_965662665.1 Congregibacter sp.
GTGATGCAGAAAGGCTACACGCTCAACGGGCGTCTCGTGCGCCCAGCCATGGTGATGGTCAGTAAAGCACCAGCTGAGGGCTAGCCGCCCGCAGCGAGTGAATAAACCACTGGGGAATCTTGCGCGGCCCTCTTGAAAAACGCCGGCAAGGACCCACATATAAAACAGATTACATAGCAACGGCTGCATCGCAGATCGCTGATGTTAGCTAGCCAGGAGAACTGAAATGGGCAAGATAATTGGTATTGACCTGGGAACCACGAATTCGTGCGTTTCTGTATTAGATGGCGGTCAGCCTCGCGTGATTGAAAACGCTGAGGGCGATCGCACGACGCCTTCGATTGTTGGCTACACCGACGACGGCGAGATTCTCGTCGGTCAGAGTGCCAAGCGTCAGGCGGTAACTAACCCGCACAACACGCTCTACGCCGTGAAGCGCCTTATTGGCCGCAAATTCACCGATGATGTCGTGCAAAAAGACATCTCTATGGTGCCTTACAAGATTGTTGCAGCGGACAACGGTGACGCTTGGGTAGAAGCCAAGGGCGAGAAAATGGCTCCCCCGCAGGTGTCTGCGGAAGTTCTGCGCAAGATGAAGAAAACCGCTGAGGAATTTCTTGGCGAGTCGGTCACCGAGGCCGTGATTACCGTACCTGCGTACTTTAATGATTCTCAGCGTCAGGCAACCAAGGACGCGGGCAAGATCGCGGGTCTGGACGTCAAGCGCATCATCAACGAGCCGACTGCCGCTGCGCTCGCTTACGGTATGGACAAAGCCAAAGGTGATCACACGATTGCGGTCTATGACCTGGGTGGCGGTACCTTTGATATCTCCATCATCGAGATTGCAGAAGTCGACGGCGAGCATCAGTTCGAAGTGCTGTCTACCAACGGGGATACCTTCCTGGGTGGTGAAGACTTTGATATGCGCCTCATCGAGTATCTTGCGGAGCAGTTTAAGAGCGAGAGCGGTATCGATCTGCACAACGATCCTCTGGCGCTTCAGCGTCTGAAGGAAGCTGCCGAGAAGGCCAAGATCGAGCTGTCACACTCCGAGCAGACCGAAGTGAATCTCCCGTACATCACTGCTGATGCCACCGGTCCCAAGCACCTGGTGGTGAAGTTGAGCCGCTCCAAGCTCGAGTCACTGGTAGAAGAGCTGGTTAACCGCTCCATGGAGCCGCTAAAGATGGCTCTGAAGGATGCGGATCTGTCTCCCAGCGAGATCGATGACGTCATCCTCGTAGGTGGCCAGACGCGTATGCCGATGGTTCAGCAAAAAGTTGCTGAGTTCTTTGGCAAGGATCCTCGCCGGGATGTGAACCCCGACGAAGCTGTCGCTATGGGCGCTTCTATTCAGGGTGCAGTACTGGCGGGTGACGTAAAAGACGTACTCCTTTTGGACGTGACTCCGCTGACCCTGGGTATCGAGACCATGGGTGGCGTAGCCACGCCGCTGATCGAGAAGAACACTACGATCCCGACCAAGAAGTCGCAGATCTTCTCTACCGCGGACGATAACCAGACGGCGGTAACGATTCATGTTGTCCAGGGCGAGCGTAAGCAAGCGACGGGTAACAAGTCTCTGGGACGTTTTGACCTGGCGGACATTCCTCCTGCACAGCGCGGCATGCCACAGATTGAAGTGACCTTTGATCTGGATGCGAACGGTATTCTGAACGTGTCTGCCAAAGACAAGGCGACCGGCAAAGAGCAGTCCATTCGTATCACGGCCTCTGGTGGTCTGTCGGATGATGAAATCGAAGCAATGGTTGCTGACGCTGAGGTGAACGCCGAAGCAGACAAGCAGTTCGAGGAACTGATTTCGTCGCGCAACACTTGCGAAGGTCTGGTTAACGCTGCCAAGAAGACTGTCGAAGAAGCGGGTGAGCATGCCTCCGATGAAGAGAAAGCTGCTATTGAAGCGGCTATTGCCGAAGCGGAAGAAGCCGTTAAGGGCGACGACAAGGACGCAATCGATGCAGCGGCTAACAAGCTGACTGAAGCGACGGGCCCTGTAGCGCAGAAGATGTATGCGGCTCAGGCCGAAGCTGCTCAGGCGGAAGCGGGTCCTGAGGCATCGGCGGATGCCGGTGACGACGCTGGCGCCGATGATGCAGTGGATGCTGAATTTGAAGAAGTCAGCGACGACAAGAAGTAAACTCGCGGTTTTGGTGATGCAGGGGCTACAGGCTTCTGCATTGCCGAATCGTTGATCGAATGTGACGCGGGACGTAAGGGCCCGCGTTGTCTGTTTAGGAAGGGGTGCGGCTTGACCGCAAAGTGATATGTCAAAACGCGACTACTATGAAGTGCTGGGCGTAAGCCGCAGCGACGACGAGAAGGATATTAAGAAAGCCTATCGCCGCGTCGCGATGAAATTTCATCCCGATCGTAACCCCGATGATCCCAAAGCCGACGAAAAGTTTAAGGAAGCATCTGAGGCCTACGAAGTCCTCAGCGATAGTCAAAAGCGCGCGGCTTACGATCAATATGGCCATGCTGGTCTGGAAGGTCAGATGGGCGGCGGCTTTGGTGGCGGCAGCGGCAATTTCTCAGACATCTTCGGCGATGTCTTTGGCGATATCTTCGGCGGAGGCGGCGGTGGTCGCGGCCACGGTGGTGCCCAGCGCGGCTCAGACCTGCGCTATACCCTGGATATTTCGCTCGAGGATGCGGTGCGTGGAACTACGGTAGAAATTCGCGTGCCGACCCTGGCGTCCTGTTCGACCTGTGATGGCAGCGGTGCTCGCAAGGGCAGCAGCCCTACGACCTGTGGCACCTGTGGTGGTGCCGGCCAGGTACGCATGCAGCAGGGATTCTTTCAGGTCCAACAGACTTGTCCCACTTGTCGCGGACGCGGCAGCACGATCTCTGACCCCTGCACCTCCTGTCGCGGCCAGGGACGTGTGGAAAAGACCAAGAAGCTCTCCGTCAAAGTACCCCCGGGTGTGGATACCGGCGATCGTATTCGTCTGGGTGGCGAGGGCGAAGCAGGTACCGAGGGCGGACCCGCTGGTGATCTGTTTGTGCAGATGTCGGTTAAGCAACACCCGATCTTTGAGCGCGATGGCAAACACCTGTATTGCGAGGTGCCTATTACCTTTGCAGATGCGGCTCTGGGTGGTGAGCTGGAAGTGCCAACTCTGGACGGCCGCGTGAAGCTGAAGATTCCCGCCGAGACGCAAACGGGCAAGTTGTTCCGACTCCGCGGTAAAGGCGTACAGCCGGTGCGCGGTGGCGGGGTGGGCGACCTGCTGTGTCGCGCTGTCCTGGAAACTCCGGTGAACTTGAACAAGCGACAAAAGGAACTGTTCGAAGAGCTGCAGGAAAGCATGGGCGAGAGCGGTCATGCTCACAGCCCCCGGCAGAAGAGCTGGTTTGATGGGGTGAAGCACTTCTTTGATGAGCTCAAGCCATGAGTATTCGCATTGCCATAGCGGGCGGGAATGGTCGCATGGGGCGTACGCTCATCGAGCTCATTGATGGTCATGAAGCCTTGTCAGTGGCTGCCGTTACTCTGGCGCAGGATGAAGTGGCTCCTGAGCCCGCGCCCGTAGCAGCAGATTTGTTTACCCACGATATAGGTACGGCGCTGGCTGAGGCCGACGTCCTTATCGACTTTACAACGCCGGCGACGAGCGTGATGCATGCCGAGGCCTGTGCAGAGGCGGGCGTTAGCTGGGTGCTGGGTACTACGGGCCTGGATGCCTCGCAGCAGGCAGCAGTGGCCTCGGCGGCTGAGAAGGTGGCGGTCTGTCAGTCTGCGAATTTTAGTACGGGCGTTAATCTGATGCTGCGTCTCGTCGAGCTGGCAACCCGTGCGTCGGATGATGATACGGACCTGGAAGTGATCGAGGCGCATCACCGTCATAAAGTGGATGCCCCTTCCGGGACGGCTTTAGCCATTGGTAAAGCTATGGCAGCGGGCCGAAATGTGGACCTGGACGATCAAGCGGTGTTTAGTCGCGAAGGTATCACCGGTGCGCGACCTGAGGGCAGTATCGGCTTTGCGACCATCCGCGGCGGCGATATTGTTGGCGATCACACGGCGCTTTTTGCCAGCGAGGGAGAGCTCCTTGAGATTACTCACCGGGCAGGAACGCGACTGGCTTTTGCACGCGGCGCCTGTCGCGCGGCCGCTTGGTTGAGAGAAAAGCCCGCGGGGCTCTACGATATGCAAGATGTTCTGCAGCTAAGAGATTAAGGAAGAACGATGATGGACGGGACGCTAGAGACGCCACTCACAGTCGTTAATATCGACGAGAGCAATGCGGCGCAGTACCTCATAGAAGAGTCTTCGCAGCGCCCTGTGGTCATCGATTTTTGGGCGGATTGGTGTGAACCCTGCAAAGTACTGATGCCGCTGCTGGAAAAGCTGGCGACGGAATATGCCGGCGCGTTTTTGTTGGCCAAGGTGAATGCCGACGATCAGCAAATGATTGCCCAGCAGTTTGGTGTGCGCAGTCTGCCGACGGTCATGGTTATGCGCGATGGGCAGCCCGTGGATGGCTTTGCCGGAGCGCAGTCAGAGCAGGCGGTGCGTGAAATGCTCGAGAAGCATCTGCCATCACCCTTTGACGCGGCGCTTCAGGAAGCCGGCGCGCTACTTCAGGCGGGTGATGCCGCAGCAGCGGTAACGATCCTGCGCACTGTCTACGAAGAGAGTGGTCGTCGTCACGATATCGCGATGACCCTGGTGCACGCGTTGATTGAGTCTAAGCGTCTTGATGATGCTCAGACGCTCCTCGATGCCGTACCCATGGTAGATCAGGATCCGTTGTACGAGCAGCTGGTCGCACAGCTGAGTCTTGCTCGGGAAGCCTCCCGCTCGCCCGAGCTGGTGAGCCTCGAAGAGCAGCTCAAGGCTGACCCGGAGAATCTGGATTTGCTGGAGCAAATTGCTGTGCATTACAGTGCGGCGGGGCAGTTTCGCGATGCGCTGGAGAGTTTGCTCTTTATTCTGCGCACGGACGTTAATCACAAAGATGGTGCGACTAAAAAGGCGCTTTTGGACACCATCGCGTCGCTCGGAAAAGGCGATCCACTGGCGGCCGAGTACCAGCGCAAACTGTTTAGCCTCCTGTACTAGCCATGTCATTGGCGCAGGGCTTTAGCAGGCTCTCCGCTCCCCTTTTGCTTATTCCTTTTCGGTGCTTCTCAGCCACCGCGTTATCACCTCTTAGAGGCTATGAAATAGCCGCGCTCCTCGCTTGTACCTAGCGATAAAGGGCGCTAGAGTACTCTTTCTAGGAAAAACATACTCCAGATTCAAAAAGTGCTGGTTGCTGTGCTTCGATTAAGACGAATCGATCACAGATCAGTGCGTACATTCCGGCCCGCAAGGCCCAGCAACAGGAGACAGAAACTGTGGATACCAGTTTTTCGCCCGAAGAGATCGCCTTCCGTGATGAGGTCCGCGCGTTCTTTGATGAGGCTTACACCGACGATCTGCGAGATCGCATGGCCGATAGCAAGCAGTACCGAGAAGCAATTGTTGAGTGGCAAAAGAAGCTCAACGCAAAGGGCTGGGTCGCCCAAGGCTGGCCTGTGGAGTACGGCGGAACGGGGTGGACCTCTACTCAAAAGTTTATCTATGACTCCGAACGCTCGGCCCGGGGTATTCGGGATGTAGTGCCCTTTGGTTTGAGCATGGTGGCGCCGGTTATCTACACCTTTGGTAACGAAGAGCAAAAAGCCCGATTCCTGCCGCGAATCCTCAACAGCGATGATTGGTGGTGTCAGGGGTACTCAGAGCCCGGCGCGGGTTCAGATCTGGCGTCACTCAAAACCAAAGCTGAGCTGGATGGCGATCACTATGTGGTCAATGGTGCGAAAATCTGGACTACCTACGCGCAGCACGCGGACTGGATTTTCTGTCTCGTGCGAACCAGCAACGAAGGTAAGCGACAGAACGGCATCAGCTTTTTGCTGATTGACATGAAGACCGAAGGAATCAAGGTTAATCCTATCGAGTCTATTGATAATCACCACAGCCTGAACGAAGTCGAATTCAACAATGTCCGTGTCCCAGTGGAGAACCTCATTGGTGAGCAGGATAAAGGCTGGACTTACGCCAAGGCACTGCTCGCTCACGAGCGCACAGGTATTGCCGGTGTTGCGGACTCCAAGCGTGCTCTGCGCGAGGTGCGCCAGCTGGCTGAGGGCGAGGTGAATGGCGGAAAAGCGCTCATCGATGATCCCCTGTTTCAAAAACGTCTCTCGGACATAGAACTTGAGTTGATGGCACTGGAGTTCACGGATCTGCGTGTTCTTGCGTCCGTCGCCTCGGGTGGCGCGCCAGGTGCAGAATCTTCACTGCTGAAGATTAAGGGCACTGAGATACAGCAGCAGGTGCAAGAACTGCGTATGGATGTGGCGGCGCACTACCAGGGTGTATTGCCTACAGAGTTGGACACGAATGTGATTGGCCACGACTTCGGTAGCGCAGCGCGACAGAGCTATATGTACGGTCGCGCAGCCACGGTTTACGGCGGCTCTAACGAGATCCAGAAAAACATTATTGCCAAGGCAGTTTTGGGCCTTTAAGGCTCAGAGCAGCGTCAGGAGATAAACAATGAATTTTGATTTTTCAGAAGAGCAAACAATGCTGCGCGATAGCGTCGCGCGTTTTGTGCAGGATGATTATGACTTTGATACCCGTCGCGGCATCGTAGCGACAGAAGAGGGTATGAGCCGAGCGGTCTGGCAGACCTTTGCCGAGCTGGGCTGGCTGAGCGTTCCCTTTGCGGAAGAGTACGGCGGCTTTGGCGGCGGTCCCGTGGACCTGATGGTCATGATGGAAGAGTTTGGTAAGGGCCTCATTGTTGAGCCTTACTTTGCGACTGTGGTGATGTTTGGCGGGCTCCTTAACGCCGCGGGTAGCGAGGCTCAAAAGGCCGAGTACATCCCCGGCATTATCGAAGGTAGCCGTTTGGGCGCGTTTGCGTACCTTGAGCGTCAGGGGCGTTACGAGCTTGCCGACGTGCTGACAACAGCCACGGCAAATGATGGCGGATTTGTGCTCAACGGCGAGAAGGTGGTGGTCAGCAATGGCATGAACGCCGACACGCTGATTGTTGCTGCGCGCACCTCCGGTGAGCAGTTTGATCGCAATGGCATCAGCCTGTTTGTTGTCGACGCTACCGCTCACGGGGTTGAGCGCGTGAGCTACCGACTCATGGATGGGCAAAACGTGGCTAACATCACTTTTAAAGATGTTAGCGTCGGTGCAGACGCCCTGTTGGGACAGCTGGATGGCGGTTATGCGGCCATAGATCAGGTTGTACAGGAAGGCATTGTCGCGCTGTGTGGCGAGGCTGTGGGTCTCATGGGCCAGCTAAATAGCAAGACCCTGGAGTACACCAAGACCCGCGAGCAGTTTGGCGTGGTTATCAGTAGCTTTCAGGCCCTGCAGCACCGCATGGTCGACACCTTTATGTCCTACGAGCAGGCTAAGTCCATGCTCTATCGCGCTGTTTGCGCATTAGAGAACGGTGACGCAGATTTACGCCGGGAGCTTCACGCTCTCAAGGTGATGACGCACAAGTGCGGCAAGCACATCTTTGAAGAGGCTATTCAGCTACACGGTGGTATGGGTCTTACGGACGAGTTGGACATTGCGCATTACGCCAAGCGACTGATGATGATCAATGCGACCTTCGGTGATCGTGATCACCACCAGACGCAGTTCAATGCGCTGAGCTACGGGTCGAAGGCGACTGATAACGTTGCCAGCATGAGCGATGCCGCTTAAGGCTTAAGTGTTTTAGAGGCCCCCAATAGGGGGCCTTTTTGTATCTGGAGATCCCAAAATGAACGTGAGTGGAAAGATAGTCGTCGTTACCGGTGGTGGTAACGGTATAGGAAAAGGACTGTGTGAGCGTTTTGCGGCCGAAGGCGCTGCACAGGTCGTTGTAGTCGATTTGGAGCTGGACTCCGCGCAGGCAGTTGCCGAGGCGATCGGTGGAACGGCCTACGAAGTGAATGTTCGAGACGAAGCGCAGATCGCGTCGATGGTAGATGACGTCATCGCAAAGTTTGGGCACATTGATCTGTTTTGCTCTAACGCGGGCATCATCGCGCTGGACGGTCCTCCCTGGTATGCCACCTCAGCGTCTAACGATACCTGGCAGGCTATGTGGGACATCCACGTGATGAGCCATGTGTTCGCCGCGCGTGCCTGCTTGCCATCGATGATCGAGCGGGGAGAGGGCTACTTTCTGAATACAGCCTCTGCTGCGGGTCTTTTGAGTCAGGTTGGCGATGCCGCTTACTCCACCACCAAGCACGCTGCTATTGGCTTTGCTGAGTCTTTGGCGATTACCCACGGGGATGATGGGATCAAGGTGTCCTGTTTGTGCCCTCAGGCGGTTGCTACGCGTATGATTGGTGACAGTGAGGGCGGTACGGCAGGCGTAGACGGAATCCTCACGCCGGCGGATGTTGCGGAGGCCGTCGTGCAGGGGATTACAGAGGAGCGCTTCCTGATTTTGCCGCATCCAGAAGTGGCTACCTATCGCGAGCGCAAAACAGCAGACTACGATCGATGGATTGGCGGCATGCGTAAATTGCGTCGCCAGTTTGGTAATCCCGAGGTCTAATCCTTTGGGGCTTTGAGTAAACCGGGGGCAGCGTGGAACGACGCGAGCGATTTGCGCGAATCATTCTCAACGGCTTTGAGTCGTATTTTGCGGATTATCAGAACATTACCCTGGGTGCCCGGTCACGTTTTGAAAACGCGGACTGGCTAGGCATTCACTCAGCGACTACTCAGCGTATTGATCTGTACAAGCTGAAAGTCAATTTTGTGCTCGATACCGTGGAGTTGGTGGCCGGGCAGGAGTTACGTAATCTCGAGTTTTGGCGAGATACCCGCAAGATTTATGCGCGACTCATTCGCAATCACAATAACTTTGAGATTGCAGAGACATTTTATAACTCCGTTTACAACGCTGTTTTTGAGCACGAGCGGGTGCGTAATGACTACGCCTTCGTGTTCTCCTCGCAAGGCGACATACCCCTGTCAGACAGCAGTCCTGTTCTGCGCTACTACTCGGTGGAGCAGTCACTTAAGGATTCTCTCGAAGAGCTCCTTGCGGACTACTGCTTCAGCATTCCCTACGAGGATTTGTCCCGAGATGTCGACCGACTCGTGGAGGCTTTTGAAGAGGAGTTGATGCTGGTCTCTGGTATCGACTTAAACAAAAGCGATCTGCGTTTGGAAGTGCTGTCTAATCACTTTTATCGCAATAAGGGTGCTTACATCGTAGGCCGAATTCTTTCTGGCCAGGACAGCATGCCCTTCGTTTTTCCGATCTTGCATAACGAAGCCGGCGGGGTGTACGTCGACACGGTTTTGTTTGGTTCGAATCGCGTCAGTGTCGTGTTCAGTTTTACACGCACCTACTTTATGGTGGATGCGACCATACCGTCGCAGTACGTTTTGTTTCTTGCCAAGCTCATGCCCGCCAAGCCCATCTCCGAGATATACAGCTCCATGGGTTACAACAAGCACGGTAAGACCTACTACCATCGGTCGGCAGTGCGACATATGGAATCCACCACTGATAAGTTCATCATCGCCCCGGGAATCAAAGGGATGGTGATGAGCGTGTTCACGCTGCCTTCGTACCCGTTTGTATTTAAGATCATTAAGGATCGCTTTACCCCGCCAAAAGAAGTCACCCATGAGGAGGTGAAGTCCAAGTATCGTTTGGTGAAGCGGGCCGACAGAGCCGGGCGCATGGCCGATACGCAGGAGTTTACAAACCTGGCGTTTGCGCGAGATCGTTTTTCCGAGGAGCTGATTGAAGAACTCAAACAGGTCGCTCCCTCCCAGATACAGGAGAATGGCAAAGCCTTAATTATTGGGCACCTGTACGTTGAGCGACGTATGACACCTCTGAACTTGTATCTTCAGGATGCGACAGATCAGGAGGTTGAGGCGGTGATGGATGAGTACGGAAACTCCATCAAACAACTGGCTGCAGCGAATATCTTCCCGGGGGACATGCTGCTGAAGAACTTTGGCGTCACTCGCCATGGTCGCGTGGTTTTTTATGACTACGATGAGATTGTGCCTCTGACGGACTGCAAGTTTCGGATAATCCCAGAGCCTCGAAACGAGATGGAAGAAATGGCTAGCCAGCCCTGGTACTCCGTCGGACCCAATGACATTTTTCCCGAGGAGTTTCGCTTGTTCTTCTCGGGGAATCAGCGCGCCCGCAAGGCGTTTGACGAAAAGCACTCGGATATCTACGAGGCGAGTTTTTGGCAGTCGTTGCAAGAGCAGATACGAAGCGGCTATGTCGAGTCCTTTTATCCCTATCGGAGGAAACTACGTTTTCCCCGAGAAGAAGAACCCTCTTTGCTTGGAAATTCCTAATGGCCACTATTTACCTTATTCGTCACGGACAGGCGTCCTTTGGCGCAGAGAACTACGACGAGCTTTCGCCCCTGGGCCGCTTGCAGGCAACGCTTACGGGCGAGTATCTGGCGCGCACCGGCGTAGTTTTTGATGCCGCTTATTGCGGCCCCCTGGAGCGTCAAAAAGATACGGCCGCATTGGCGCTGGCTGGACAGGCTGCGGTGGTCCCGCTGATAGAAGACCAGCGTCTGGAAGAAGTGCGCAATGACGAGCATCTGGAATATCTGCTGCCCAAGGTCTTGGAAACCCGCCCCGAGATCAAAGCCGTTGTCGACCAGGGACTGGATTCGAGCAAACGTTTCCAAAAAGTGATTGAGGCGGTGTTCAACTACTGGGTTTCTCCTGAGTGCGATGAACCGGCTATTCAAAGCTGGGCGGAATATTCCGAGGGCGTGCACAGCATGCTTCGCGACATCATCACAAATCAGGGCGGCGGTAAGACCATCGGGGTATTTACCTCTGGTGGGACCATAGCAGCGCTCACCGCGGCGGTGCTGAAGCTCCCCGGTTCAGCGACCTATCAGTTTTATGAGCCGGTGTTTAATTGCTCGGTGACGCAGCTTTTTTACAGTTCAGATAGGGTGTCCCTGTCCTACTTCAACGATTGTTCGTTTCTTCGTGAACTCTCTGTGGCTCGAGGAGAAAAGCTGGTCACCTATCGATGAGCGCGCCGCGACTGATTTATCTGGTTAGGCATGGCGAGGCTGCGGCAAGTTGGGGGCGGAGTCCTGATCCTGGTTTATCGGAGTTGGGTCATGCCCAGGCAAAAGAGGCTGCGGCACAATTAGAGTCTCAGCTTCCTGCGTCGGACGTGACCCTGATAAGCAGCCCTCTGCAGCGCGCACAGGAAACCGCAACACCTTTGGCCAGTGCTTTGGGTCTTTCCGTATCGATTGATGACCGTTTTCGAGAGATACCATCACCTGTGCCTCTCGCGGAGCGACAGGACTGGCTACGCGGATTTATGCGTCAACAGTGGCATGAGCAGCAAGCTGAACTGCAGGTCTGGCGCGAGAACATCGTGCGGGCTGTAGAAGAGCTGCCTGGTTCCACTGTGGTTTTTTCGCATTTTCTAGTGATCAATGCGCTGGTGGGCTGGTATCAAAAACGCGAAGAGACGCTGGTGTTCTGGCCAGACAACGCGTCGGTCACAGTTCTGGAAGCTGGCTCTTCGGGCGTGAGCGTCAAGTCCCTGGGTGATCAAATGTCCACGGTTGTTAATTGAGGCAAGGTAACTGAGGCGAGTTAACTGGCTGTTGGGCCAAGCGAGTCTCAGGGAGAGCTGGGTCGCAAGCGGATCAATGACTCCTGCGCTGTAGAGGCGATGAGCCGGCCGTCCCGACTAAAGAACTGCCCGCGACTAAAGCCGCGTCCACCTCCGGCGTTGGGGCTGTCCATGCTGTACAGCAGGTAATCATCTGCTCGTCCCGGGCGATGGAACCAGATTGCATGATCAAGGCTCGCCGCTTGAATTTTCTTGCTCGCCGCGGTGTAAGGGTGCGGTAGCAGCGCTGCTCCCAGGAGTGAAAAGTCAGAGATAAAAGCGATGAGTGTCTGGTGGCGGTTTGGGTCGTCACCGATGTCGCCAGGTACTCTGAACCAGGTGTGAGAGATGGGGTCTTCTGGTTGCGGTGACGCATAGTCGCGGCGCTTTATAACTCTGCGCTCCACCGCTTGCGAGAAGGGTGCGTCAAATCGGTCGGGGTGCTTTCTTGCCATCTCCGTCCAGTAATCGAAGTCATTTTGCAGTCCCTCGGGAGGCTCTACCTCGGGCATCTGTGCTTCGTGGTTCAAACCCTCCTCGATTTCCTGGTAAGACACGGAGGTGATGAAAATTGGCTTGCCATCCTGTTTGGCAACAACCCGTCGTGTAGCAAAGCTTCTCCCGTCGCGTGTCGGGTCTACTTCGAAGACGATTTGCTTGGCGGGATTGCCGGGACGAAGAAAGTGCGCGTGCATGGAGTGAGCGACTCGACCATCGCCGATAGAGCGATTAGCCGCGTTAAGACTTTGGGCCAGTACCTGTCCTCCAAAAATACGCCGGGGACGTTCTGGGCTGCTCCCGGTGAACAGATAGGTGTCGATGCGTTTGACTTCCAGATGATTCAGCAGGTCTGACAATAGGTCACTCATGAGTTGTTCTCTCGAGCGGACTTCCTTGGTAGAAGTCCGTTGTAAAAAACATCAAAGTATTCAATGGCAGCGCTGTCGAGATCGCTAATAGCGCGCCAAAGACTGATATCCATGGAGGCGTTGATGGCTCCGGCCATTAACCGCCGCGCAAGAAGCGAGTTCACGTCACGGATACTGCCGTCGAGTTTTCCCTCGGCAATAAGCGTATCGAAACGGCTATCGGCATCTTCGGTGGCCAATAGGATTTCTTTTCGGCGCGCCTTTGGGAGCGCTGTGATCGTGTTGTAACGAATCAGCGGCCCCGTATCTGAGTTTTGCGCATGAAACACCCGGCGGGCAGTTTCGTCGAGCTTTTCTAATCCGGTGCCATCTGCGCGCATTGCCTGAGAATCAATGCGCTGCACCATGGCTATGGAACGCTGATAGCAGGCAAATAGCAGGTCTTCTTTGTTACGAATGTGATAATAAAAAGCGCCTTTGGAAACGTTAAGATGCTCCGCGATTTCATCAAGGGACGCGCCATTGAAGCCCTTGCGATTGAAGAACCAGGTGCCGGCTTTGTAAAACGCTTCCTGTTTTTGACGATGCTGCTCTTCGCGGTCAAAGCCCTGGGCAGGGCGGTCTCCATCGGAACTCATGACAAGAGGGCGAGAGATGTACTCGTCATCCTTAGCCGAGAGGCCGTGAAGAATGATGTCCCATGCCGCATCCGCAGCGTCGAGAACCTCGTCGCGATTGAGCTGATGTAGCCAATGAAATACCCAGTCCGTCGCACCAATGATCGCGCGGGTTGCCGATGTGGTTTCTATGCCCCGTGCCTCGCCAGATTCCACGGCCTCCCGCAGATAGCCCCGAAGCCGTTTGAACATGGCAATGTATTCAGTCTCGATGGCTTTACGGTGCTGGGGTTTGAGGGATGCTATCTCCAGCGGCGCCGCAATGTGGACGTCATCTTTGGTTTGGGCGCTAAGCCAGCCTTCGAACTGGCTCTTAAAAAAATCTCCGGCGCGTTCTAGAGGCGACAGAGAGGCTTTATCGAGAGCGTCCATGATGGCGTGCTGTCGCTGCATGGTGACTTCGTAGCACTGAAAGATGAGCTCTTCTTTGGTTCGGACGTAGTAATAGAGGCTGGTCTTGGTAAGGCCGAGTTCGCGAGCGACATCCTGAAGCGTCGTCGCTCGGGATCCTTTGCTATTAAAAAGTCGAGCCGCTTCCGAGAGGATAGCAATGCGCTTGGCGTCATGCTGCGCCTTTCTATTGAATGGAGAAGTGCTGTTTGTGCTGCTGGTACTCGTCATTCAGAGGGCACTTATTTCTCTTGGCATACTGCAAGGTTGGAATTTCCAACTTTAAGTATTTTTACCGCCTCTGTCTACGAATCTCTTAGCCGAGCGCTGCACATTCCTGATGTCCAGGGCAGCTAACGATGTGATCGTTGACCATGCCTGTGGCTTGCATATGGGCATAAATGATCGTTGGTCCTACAAAGGTAAAACCGCGTTTTTTCATATCTTTACTGATCTTTTCGGACAGGGGTGTATATGCCGGGATGTCTGACATCCCGCGCCAGCTGTTCTGCAGCGGCTTGCCGTCCACGAAACCCCATAGGTAGTCGAGGAGGGTGGTCCCTTGCTCATAGAGCTTGAGTGTCGCCAGGGCGTTTTTGCGCGCTCCGTAGACTTTGAGTTTGTTGCGGATAATACGCGCGTCCTGGAGTTTTTTGTCTAGGTCGGCGTCGCTATAACTGGCGACTTTGTGAACATCAAAGTTGTCGAAGAGCGCCCGATAACCGTCGCGTTTGCGCAGAATCGTGATCCAGCTTAGGCCCGCCTGAGCGCCCTCGAGCATGAGGAACTCAAACATCAGATGTTCGTCCCTAAGTGGAACACCCCACTCATTATCGTGATAGCTCATGTAGAGGGGATCGTCCCCGCACCAATCGCAGCGTTGCATGTTGACTCTCCGAGTTTGCGTCGCGAACGATGACTGTGCACTAACGCTATGCAAGAATGCCAAAAACAGGAGCTTAGCATGAGCCAAAGTATTCGATATGCGGTGAACGGCAGTGTGGGCACCCTTTGCATCGACCAGGAACAGCGGCACAACTCTCTCGGTGCAGTAGAGTTGCAGGGTATCGGTGAGGTGTTAGATCTCATCGAAACGGACCCCGAGGTGCGAGTGTTGATAGTGACGGGCGCCGGCGAAAAGACATTCTGTGCCGGCGCCTCCCTTGATGACCTTAACAGCGGTGTTCTAAAACCCGATGCCTTTCAAAGTGTCATGCACCGTCTGGCTACCTTGGCCATACCCACGCTGGCACGCGTCAATGGCAACGTGTTTGGCGGTGGCACAGAGTTGGCGTTGAGCTGTGACTTTAGGGTAGGGGTGGTGGGTACGCGATTGCGCGTGCCAGCGGCGGCGTTTGGTTTGTGCTATCCGCCCGCGGGTATCTCATTGTTTGTCGAAAAATTGGGAGCCAATGTTGCACGGCGGATGCTGGTCGCAGCAGAGGCAATGGATGCCGTGGAGGCTTACAGAATCGGCTTTTATGATTACATCGTTGCGCAAGAAGAGCTCGATGAGCGTGTAGAAGAGCTCGCGTTGCACATCGCTGGATTGGCGCCCCTTGCTACCAGGGCCATGAAAGAGCTGATTGCGCAAGCAGGGCGCGGATCGATCGACATCTCGCGGGCAACTGAGTTGTCGCGCCTGTGCGAGGAGTCAGATGATTTGCAGGAAGGCTTTGCCGCACAGCGTGAGAAGCGTATGCCCGAATTCTCCGGGAAGTGAATTCAGAACGAGGAACTATTGTCGCCCGGGAAGAGTAGTTTGATGCTGAGCGTGTTGCCGGCATCATAGTCTTCGGAAAGTTCTCCGCCGCCGGTCTCTATTAGATGGAATGTAAGTGGAAGCAGGCGCTCGAGGGTGTCGCTGTTGCTGTCTTTGAGACCGCTGTCTTCGATACGCAGCTCGTAACGTAACTCGCCGGTGTTAGTCACTAGAGGAGAATCCAGGGTGATGTAAACCATGGGATCGATACTGCTATTGAATGTTCTGCCGGTAGTCGCCAGCTCTAACGATTCCTGTATGACCAGGCTGATGTAGATCGCCTGATCCATGCGGATAGGGTCTTTACAGACGTCGTTGGTAATGATGGCGCGCGAGGCGAGCTCATTGGATTGGGCAAGTCGAGCGGCTATCTCATTTGTTACAGCATGGAGGTCTGTTCGCTCCTCACTCGTTGTTCTGTTTGTGAGTGTTTGTAGGCTGCGTAGTGTGAAGATTTTGTTGGCAACTGCCGAAGCCATTGGGCTCTCTGCGGAACCTGCAAATTGGGCAGCAAGAGCGGTCTCGATTACGTCCAGCAGCTTATTCGCAGCAGGTGTACGTCGCAGGAGGAGAACCTCGTTTGCTTCTCTCTGAGCCTGGTAGTCATCCTCAAGTCGCGCAAATGCTGCACTGCCTTCTTCCGCAAGTTTGAGTCTTTCTTTGCGCGCGATGTTGCGATCGTTCAGACCTTTGAGATACAGAAACGCAGCCAGACCCAGAACGAGGTAGCTGAGGAAAGCCCACCAGGTTAAATAGGCAGGAGGAAGTACCTTAATGGGCAGGCTAATCTCATTGTCGCTCCAAACCCCCGCGGAATTAGCGCCTCTCGCTCGAAAAGTGTAGTTGCCGGGAGCGAGGTTTTGGTAAGTCGCAACGTTGACGCTACCGGTGTCTTGCCAGTCGGTATCGAAGCCTTCTAGTTTGTGTTGGTATTCGTTCACTCGGCTGAGTAGTATTTGGCCCTCGTCGTACTCTATATGTATTTTCTTGTGGAGTCCCTCAACCCTCAGTGTTTGATTCACCTGTCTCAAAGCCGGCGCGTTTAACCAGTCTCGATCGTCTACCCGAATCTTTGTCAGCACAACGGAACCTGAGACATTCAGTGGGTAATCGTTTGGCCTGCGAATACTTATTAGTCCACCAGTGCCTCCGAAATATATGTTGCCATTTGTATCGGTGTGAGACGCCCCGTAGTCGGCAGCAATAGCGTCGACGCCAATTGTTCTTATCTCTAATCGAAAGACACCATCTTCATGGCGTAACCAGAGTCCGCTACTTGTGGCGACCCAGGCTCGATGGAGTGAATCGATTTCAAGCGCAAAAGCAGTTTCACCCACTGCAGTCGACCAAACAGCTCTCGGCTGTTCGGTTGCCAGAACCTCTCTCTCTTCGAAATGAGAAACCTTTCCTCCCGGAGTCGCAAAGTACAACGATGAGGTATCGCTGCTCATCGCCCATGGGCTTCTGAGAAATGCTTTTTCGATCAGTTTGTAAGGGACTCCAGTGGATAATGCCTTGATCGCACTCACAGGAACGGCCCGGGTTTTCTCTAAGTCTAGGAACCAAGCATAACTATCGGATACTTCCACCGCTGAAAGTTTTGATCCACGACTTTCTGTGTCAAAGAGTTCCTTAGCCGATAACTCTCCTTCTGACATTGATGCGTAAAAAG
>NZ_CBFIIF010000035.1:0-29644 GCF_965662665.1 Congregibacter sp.
CTTCGGATGCGACAAATATAGAGCTATCCATTCACCGGGACGGCGATGATTACGTTCTCAACGGTAGCAAGTGGTTTATCTCCGGCGCTATGTATGAGCGCTGTGCGATTTTTATCGTGATGGGAAAGTCCGATCCGGATAATCCCAGTCGTCACAAGCAACAGTCCCAGATACTCGTGCCCAAGGGGACTCCCGGACTGGAGATCATCCGCCCGCTCACGACCCTTGGCTACGATGATGCCCCTATGGGTCATGCAGAACTGCGTTTTAATGATGTGCGAGTTCCAGCGGAGAACATTCTCTTGGGTGAAGGTCGTGGATTTGAAATTGCACAGGGGCGTTTAGGGCCGGGTCGAATTCACCATTGTATGCGGCTTATCGGCGCTGCCCAGCGATCTTTGGAACTGGCCTGCGATCGCGTGACTCGCCGCAGTACCTTTGGGCGGAAGCTCAGTGAACATCAATCGGTTCGTGAGGACATCGCAAAGAGCTTCTCGGAAATCGAGATGATGCGCTTGCTGGTGCTTAAGACCTGTCAGCGCATGGACGAGGTAGGGGCTAAAGGCGCCATGGATCTTATTGCTGCGAGCAAGGTTTCGGTGCCGATCATGGCGCAGACGGTGATTGATCGTTGTATGCAGATGCATGGGGCGGGGGGGCTTACCGAGGACTATCCCATGGCCGAGGCTTACAATTATGCACGCTGGTGTCGACAGGCAGATGGCTCCGATCAGGTGCATCTCATGGCTCTGGGGAAGCAGGTCATACGCCAGTACGCTGGCGAGTAAGTGTAGATCCAGACTCTGTTGACGCGGTGACTTAAGGGTATAAACCGGTTGGAATTGTGGCTTTCCCCATCTGATGGTAGGGTCACGGATACATAAATTTCCCGGAGTTTCCCAGTGAAGAGTCTGTATCGCCCTTTTCTTTCAACGCTATCCTTTGCTCTGCTGTTACAGGTAGATGCTGCTTACGCGCAGAACTTTGATGCCCTCGAATATCGAAACGTAGGGCCTACCCGCGGCGGACGGGTAACCGCGGTTGCCGGCACGGTGCAAGAGCCCGGCACATTTTATCTTGGCGCTTCGGGGGGCGGGGTCTGGAAAAGCACGGACTATGGCACGACCTGGGGCAATATTTCGGACGGGTACTTTGCTTCTCCGTCTATCGGCGATATCGCGGTATCGCAATCGGACACGAATATCCTGTACGTGGGTACCGGATCAGATGGCCTTCGATCCAATGTCATTCCCGGGAAGGGGGTGTACAAGTCTACTAATGGCGGTGACAGCTGGACGCACCTTGGGCTGGAGAATAGTGGTCAAATTGGCGCCGTAGAGATTGATCCTACGGACAACAACGTGGTGTGGGTCGCAGCCATTGGCTCAGCATTTGCTGACAACCCTGAGCGAGGTCTCTACAAGACGGAGAACGGCGGCGTTAGCTGGGAACAGTCTCTCAGTATTTCGGATGCTGTGGGAATCGCTGATGTCGAGTTGCTTCCCAACAACCCCGATGTCGTGTTTGCGGCTGCGTGGAAAGCGCGACGTCAGCCCTGGACGATTATCAGTGGAGGCACCCAGGAAGAGGGCGGTCTTTTTAAATCCATTGATGGTGGTGACAGCTGGCGACGAATTACCGAGGGCTTACCTACGGGGCTCATCGGCAAGATTGATCTTGCGATTTCAGCGTCAGACAGCAGCATCGTGTATGCGCTGGTAGAAGCTCCCGGCGACGAAGGGGGGCTTTATCGATCTTCCGATCAGGGTGAAACCTTTACCCAGGTGTCATCACAGAAAGGAATTCGTATTCGTCCGTTCTACTACGGAAATGTTGAGGCAGATCCAACGGACCCTGATGTGGTTTACGTTATGGCCACCGATTATTTTAAATCTGTAGATGGTGGAGAAAACTGGGAGGAGCTGGAGCCTCCCCATGGGGATAACCACGATATGTGGATTAACCCCAATGATCCGCAGCTGTTTATTCAAGCGAACGATGGTGGCGCAAACGTCACGCACAATGGCGGTAAGACCTGGTCCAGCCAGTTCAATCAGGCAACGACGGAGCTCTATACCGTCGATGTTGATGATCAGTATCCGTACTGGCTCTACGCAGGTCAGCAAGACAACGGCACGGCGATCGCGGTGCCCAGCCGGTCGCCCTACAGCGTTCAAAACGACAACGCCTGGTTGATTGAAGCGGGCGGTTGCGAGACCGGTCCTGCAGTGCCCAAGCCCGGTGATCACACGACGGTTTACGCCAACTGCAAGGGCCGGTTTTCTGTATTCGATAAGAAGACGGGCACGGAGCGCAGCTACTACGTCGGCGCCACCAATATGTACGGGCAAAATCCCAAGGATCTCAAGTATCGTTTTCAGCGCGTAGCGCCCGTAGCGGTGTCGCCTCACGATCCGAATGTGGTGTATCACGGATCGCAGTTCCTGCATCGCACCAGCAACAATGGCGTTACCTGGGAAACAATTTCTCCGGATCTCACGGCTTTTGAAGCGGACAAGCAAGTGGTCTCCGGCTCCCCCATCACTCGTGACGTTACGGGAGAGGAGGTTTACAGCACGCTGTATTCGATTCGCGAGTCCGCGATCGCGCCGGGTGTGATCTGGACAGGTTCTAATGACGGCCCTGTTCACGTAACAAGAGATAATGGTGAGAGTTGGAGCGATGTAACGCCCCGAGGTCCCAAGGGAGGTCGGGTTGACTCTGTAGAGCCTTCTTATCATGACCCGGCGGTGGCTTACGTCGCTGTACTTCGTTATCAGCTTGGTGATGATAAGCCCTATGCCTACCGTACTTCAGACTATGGAAAGCGCTGGACGTTGATGACTGATGGGAAGAACGGCATTCCCGCAGATCACCCCGTCCGAGTAGTGCGCGAGGATCCAGTGCGCCCCGGCTTGCTCTATGCGGGAACAGATTCTGGTCTGTTTGTGTCGTTTGATAACGGCGATAGCTGGAAGTCTTTCCAGCAAAATCTACCGGTGACGCCGGTCACGGATATTCGAATTCACCGCGATGATCTGGTAGTAGCGACCATGGGTCGCGCCTTTTGGGTCCTGGATGACATCTCAGCGCTGAGGCAGGCGCCTATGCCGTCTATGGGTGATAAAGCCACCTTGTTTGAACCTGCGGAAACTGTGCGTTATCGCGAGCGACCCAGCTATGGCAGCCGCGATCCCAAAGCCGTTCCTCAGTACCGCAAGCCATCGGCGATTATCGACTACTACCTACCGGAAGATTTCGAGGGTCTCGTCACTCTGGAGATTAGCGACGCTGATGGAAACGTGGTCAACGCATTCTCCAGTGTCGACGACTCCGACCCTGACAATCGGGGAGAGCTTGTGGATAACATGGCACTCAACGAGGTGCGCTACATTAAACGCAGTGGTTTGACGACTAACGAGGGTGTAAACCGTTTCCATTGGGATATGCGTCATCGTGGTCCCTGGCAGGAAAGCGAGACGAAGCGTTTCACCGGTGGCGCTCTAGCCACTGCCGGGACTTATAGCGTCAAACTCACCGCAGGGGGCGAAACCTTCACTCAGTCACTCACGATTGTTATGGATCCCAGGGTGCTGGAAGAGGGGGTAACCGAAGCGCAAATTTACGCCCAGCTTGAGTTGCAGCAAAAGGTTCTTGGTCTTCTGGATCAGGCCCGTCGCACGGCGTATAGCCTGGAGACCGAGCTTGAAGAGCTGGGTGAAGACGATGGGATGCGTCGTGAAGCGGTAGAAGCGGCCATCACTTTGCTGGTGACAGAAGAGGGCACTTATATGCAGCCTCGCCTCATTAGTCAGATTAGCTATCTGTCACGAATGCTCAATCAGGCTGATCAGGAGCCGGGTGGGGAGGCGCTTATGCGCTTTGACGAACTGAGCGCTGAGTATGCGGCAGTGCTTTCTGGCCTGGAAGGCTAGGTAAATACAAGCAGCGGGCTGCAGGCGTTACTTACTGCATTCCTGAATAGATGGCGGGCTACAGGCGTTACTTACTTCACTCGCTGGAGTGGGTGACGCTCGCGGCGTAAGCAACGCCCGCAGCCCGCAGCCTTCAGCCCTCAGTGCGACGGTGAACGATCTCTCTTCGTCAACGGCGGTGAATCATCGCACTGTCCCCAGGCAAGCGTGCGTGAATAGCGAAGTGAGCGTCACCCCACTCAGCGAATGTAGCTGTTCGTGCACGCTTGCCGAGTAAGAAGCGTAGCTTATCGTTCGTTCAAGCCGAGAATGTAGCTGTTCGGTCGCGCTTGCTGAATTGAATAGCTGCTCTTGCTAGCCCCAGAGCGCGACGCTAGGCAGGCCGACTGTACCGCCGGCGCGGTACTCCAAACCGTTTTCTATGTCATGCGCCAGCAACAAGGGGCCATCGATATCGACGAAGCGGCAGAACTGCGCGATCACATAACTGGGTGCCATAGAAAGCGAAGTGCCGGTCATGTTGCCCACCATAAGCTGCATGTTTTTCTCTTGCGCCGCCCGCACCAGCGCCAGGCCTTCGCTTAGCCCACCGCACTTATCGAGCTTGATATTGAGCACATCGTATCGTTGTGCTGCGATCTCAAACTCGCTCATGCCAAGACAGGATTCATCAGCACCTAAAGGCACCGGCGACTTGAAGCCCTCCAGACAAGCGTCGTCCCCCCGGGGTAGCGGCTGCTCGATCATGGCAATATCCAATTTTTGACATGAGGGTAGATAGTCTTTGAGTTCATCAAAGCTCCAGCCCTGATTCACATCGATAACGAGCGTGGCGTCTTGCCGCGCCGCACGAATAGCTTCGAGTCGCTCGATGGGCCGGTCCGCATCCAGTTTGATCTTAAGTTGTGGAAACTGTCGGGCCGCCGCAGCACGTTCGGCCATGACCGCGGGTTCTTCCATGCCGATGGTGAATACGGTAATCAATTCTTTGGGGGTGATATCCAAAAGATCCCAGATACGCTTACCAGCTTGCTTGACTTTGAGATCCCACAAAGCGCAGTCCAAGGCATTGCGCGCGCCGCAGAGCGGCATTAGGTCCTGAAGGCTTTCAGGCGTCGTATGGCTATCTACCTTCCCGATGACAGCCTCGAGGTCATTTTTCATGCTGACGGCGGTTTCGTTGAGGTAATAGGTGCCGACAGACTCCCCACGACCCACCACACCACCATGTTCAAGTGTCACGCGGACTGTTTCAGTGTCGTAGAACACATGCCCGGTAATCGCGAAGGGCACTTCCATAGGATAGGCGACGATATCGATAGTAATCTTCATGAAATGCAAGTGTCCTGCATGGCTATTGTTGCGCTCCGCGGGTGTTCATGTTCGGATCTTTAGCTCTTCGATAATCGCATTGGTGCCTGTAATCATAGGGTCTACGCAGGGAAGACTGTACTTGGCTGCAAGCTTGGCCAAATAGGCTGCGCGTTGTTCTTCGTCGATAGAAAGGGTGTTAACACTGATGCCCACACAACGAATATTGGGGTTAGTGAGGGAGCCAATGGCGATGGTTCGTTCGATAACTTCGCCGATGCTGGGTACGGCGTAATCTTCCCAGCCTTCGACATGACTGCGACCTGCCGCGTGGCAGACTACGAAGGCATCGGCCTGAGAACCAATAAGAAGTCCGTGACTCACTGCGGCATAACCGGGATGGAATATTCCACCTTGGCCTTCAATCAGGTCCCAATGCTCTGGTTCATTAGCCGGTGATAACAGCTCCGCAGCACCGGAAATGAAGTCGGCGACAACGCAGTCAATGGGGACGCCGGTGCCCGCAATCATGATGCCAGTCTGTCCTGAGGCTCTAAAGTCAGCATCGAAACCCTGGGCTCGCATGTCGCGCTCGAGTTGCAGCGCGGTGTACTTTTTGCCGAGAGCACAGTCGGTGCCCACGGTGAGTAACCGTTTCCCCGAGCGTTTTATACCGCTCGCTACGGGTAAATCTGTGGGGGGGACTCGCACGTCTATCAAGCGGCTGCCGCCTGCTGCGGCCGCGTCGCGTAGTACCGCAATACTGTCTAATCGGGTGTGCAGACCACCAACAATGTCGATGCCGGCTGCAGCGGCGTCGCAAAGGGTGTGGAGCCAGCTATCGGGTACGCTGCCACCAACCAGTGCTGTACCCACGATCAGAGAACCCACGCCCGCTTCTGCTGCGGTCGCAACTGACATGTCGGGCAAATCAAGGTCAGCCGCGTCGTCACTGAGTCTAAGTTGCCCAGCGCAAAGTTCGGGGCGCCAGTCAGCGACACCTTTGCCAGTTTTTGCGTAGGTTGTGCGGGACTCGTCTCCCACAAAGATGAGATAAGGCGTGCGTAGCTTAAGACTTAGAGTACTCACTTTCTTCCTAGGCCCGCTGCGCAACGCTATGTATACCGTCCGCAATCTCCTGGAGTAGCGGAGTGGGTAGATCGTGTGCCATACCCGGTAAAATTCGCAGTTCGCCATCGTTCAGATGCTTTGCAGTATCGATGCCGCACTCCACCTTGACCAGGGTGTCTTCCTCTCCGTGGATGACCAGCGAGGGCGCATCAATGGTACGCAGCAGCTTGCGTCGGTCTTTGGCAACAATGATGGCGGCGAGTTGGCGAGCAACACCCGCAGGGTAGTATCCCCCACGTTCAACGGCTTCCGTGGCAGTCTGACGAATCTCCTCATCTTGTTTGGGATGCGTACGACTCTGAAGCGCTTTTCTTACGCGAACATTTCGCTCGATAATAGACGCCTGATCCTCAGGATTGTCGGGCTTGAGCATCAGGGCTTTGGTGGCATCGCGATCAGCCCGGGGGAGTGAGCGATGACCCGTGGTGGACATGATAGAAGTGAGACTCAATGTACGCTCAGGATAATGAGCGGCAATCAGTTGCGCGATCATGCCACCCATAGATGCGCCCACAATATGAGCTTTGTCGATCTTGAGCGCATTGAGCAGGCCGATGGCATCTGCTGCCATATCCTCCAGAGTGTAGGGCGCAGGCGCGGGAAACTTGAGCGTCTTGAGGATGACGAGTCCGGGTATGTTCGGCATACGCTCGTGATCCAGCCGGCTCGATAGGCCTATGTCACGATTATCAAAACGCAGCACATGGTATCCGTGCGCCACCAGCGAATCACAGAAGGCCTGCGGCCATCCGGTTAACTGCGTACCGAGCCCCATGATCAAGAGGACCGTGGGGTTGTCGGGATTGCCATGAGTGTCGTACTCGATGGTGATGTCGTTGACGTTAACGTTCGGCAAAAGAAGGGCTTCCCTGTTGATTGTGGTTCTGTGATGAGGTCTGAATCTAGCGTCCGGTGAACTGGGCTTTGCGACGCTCAATGAAGGACTGAACGCCCTCGGCGGCGTCGTCGCTTTTCATGATAGGCACCAGTTGGCTAAAAATCTGCTTAGCACAGGCATCTCGATCGTTTTCCAGCGAGTAGCGACTGGCTGATAGCAGGCCCTGTACGCCCATGGGCGCAGCGTCAGCGATGGAAGTCGCAAGCTCCAGTGCACGGTCAATTTGTGCTCCGGGTTCCGTTAGCTCCTGAATCATTCCCCAGCGTAGCGCATCCTCAGCACTCCAGCGATCTCCCGTGAGAAGCACGCGCTGAGCATTGCCCCATCCAATCTCTCGGGGTAGTCGGAAGGTCGCGCCGCCACAGGGGAACAAGCCGCGCTGTACTTCCAGCATTTGAAACTGTGTGTCTGTAGCAGCAACGCGTATTTCGGTGTTCAGGAGCATTTCTACGCCCCAGGTGAAGCAGTAACCCTGCACGGCAATCACGACAGGCTTGCTGTGCTGCGGTCCGGTAACGCCCATAGGGTCGATCCTGCCCTCACTGATGGGCCAGCCTTCGCCTCCGCCAAAATAGGGCGCCCATTGATCGAGTTCGACACCCGCAGTGAAGTTGCGGCCCTCAGCGGAGATTACTGCAACGCGCAGGTTAGGGTCGGTTTCCAGTCGATGAAGTTCTTCTGCAAGGGTTCCGTACATTTCCAGACTCAGCGCGTTATATTTCTCTGGTCGGGTAAGATGCAAATGCATAATGTGGCCGTTAGTCGTAACTTCTACCTGTGACATGATGATTCCCTCTTTTGATTCGGCGCTGTCCGGAGTGCCTGAGCAGTGAGTGCGTATTATTAGGGTGCCAAGATTAAACGATTCCGGCGCAGCAATTGACGATGAAACGGAAAAAAATACAGTGATTTTGGCCCTGGCCACAAGTAAGTATTGTGCCCAGAGGCGCGGATTTGAAATTCGGGTGATGTTTGATGATTGTAAGAACCCTTTTGTCTTTAATGATGGTGTTGCTGATGGCTTGTAGTGATGAGTCCGTAGAAGGAACTCAAACCGAAGGTAGTGGCTTGGCGAAAGACGCCGCAGTGGGCGAGTTGCCCTACGGAAGCTGGCCTTCACCCATTAGCGCTGCATCCCTCGTGGAGGGGAGTCGCGGCATTGGTGGGGTCACCAAGGACGGCGACTACTTTTATTGGCTTGAGTCCCGTCCGGAGCAGGGGGGGCGTACTACCATTATGAGATGGCAGCCAGGCGCTTCGCCCGAGGAGTTGTTGGCAGAGCCTTTCAATGTGCGGACCCGTGTCCAGGAGTACGGGGGCAGGAGTCTCCTGGTGCATAAGGGCGTGCTTTGGTTCAGCAACTTTATGGATCAACGTTTGTATCGCTTTGAGCCGGGAGGTGAGCCAGTTGCGATCACTCCAGATGCTGATTTGCGCTACGCCGGTTGTAGTTTCGATAGTCGTCGAAATCGCTTGCTCTGTATTCGCGAGGATCATCGGGGCCTGGGAGAGCCTGTGAATGCCCTGGTGGCTCTCATGCCTTCTGAGGAGAGTGAGGGCACGATCTTGTTTTCGGGTACAGATTTTGTGTCTGAACCCCGCTTGTCAGAAGACGGCAGTCGTATAGCGTTCATCAGCTGGATGCATCCCAACATGCCCTGGGACAGCACTACCCTGCACAGCGCCAGTTTCGATGAGCAGGGTGCACTAAGCGACCTTGAGGCACACAACCCGGATAGCAATGAGTCGGTGATTGACCCCCAGTGGCGCGACGACAATACGCTGGTCGCTATCTCTGATCGTGATAACTGGTGGAAGCCCTACAGCGTTTCCGGCCAGGAATTCTCTGCCATCGAGACCGGCTTGGAAGACGTGGAGATAGGCGGTCCGGACTGGACGATTGGTAGTCGCTATTACTGGTTCCTGCCTGAGGGAGAAATGCTGCTGGTGGCACGCCGCGGTAGCGTAGAGCAGTTAGTGCTGCTGGAAGGGAAGGGCGAACAGAAGATACTCGATACCGGTGCCGTGAGTTATGGCAGCCTGGTATTTGACGAAGGGCAGCTCTACTTTACCGCGGGTTTTCCTGACCAGCCCTCGGCGTTGGTCAGCGCTAGCCTCGACGGAGCTATCAATGGGGTCATTCGTCGCTCTTCAGATTCGGCTTTGGCCGCGGAGTGGATTCCGGCATTCAAGCAAGTCACCTTTCCGTTGCCTTCCGGTGGAGAGGCCTACGGCGTGTACTTTGCGCCCAAGAACCCTGCTGCGAGGACTGTAGCTGGGTCAGCGCCACCGCTCATTGTGAGTGTGCATGGCGGACCCACCTCTGTCGCAGGTGTCAGCTATCGACCGGAACACTACTACTGGACCAGTCGTGGATTTGCGGTGCTGGATCTTAACTATCGAGGTAGCACGGGTTTTGGTCGGGAGTACCGCAGAGCCTTGTACGGGCAATGGGGGATTACTGATGTCGAAGACGCATCAGCAGGTGCGGCATGGCTGGCAGAGCAGGGCTTAGCCGATCCCGGGCGTTTGATTATTCGGGGTGGCAGTGCGGGGGGATACACTACCCTTGCGGTACACGCTTTTTATGACACCTTTGCGGCGGGTGCTTCCTATTTTGGCGTTTCGGATATCGAGGCACTGGCTAAAGATACCCACAAGTTTGAGTCCCGCTATCTGGATCAACTGGTCGGGCCTTACCCCGAGCGCAAGGATCTGTACGTGGAACGTTCGCCAATACACCATCTTGAGGGTTTCAGTGCTCCTCTGCTGCTTTTACAGGGCCTGGATGATCCCATCGTCCCCCCGAATCAGTCCGAGATGATTTACGACGCGCTTAAGGAGCGCGGGGTGCCGACGGCCTACGTGGCTTTTGAGGGAGAGTCCCATGGTTTTCGAAAAGCCGAGAACCAGATCGCGGCCCGTGAGGCAGAGCTGTATTTTTATGCGCGCGTTCTTGGTTTCACCCCCGCAGATGAGCTGCCAGAAATTCAGATCGATAACCTTGAATGAGATTGGATAAAAAAACGGAGTAGTTTGTGAGCGAGGAATCTACAGACGTCATCATCATTGGGGCGGGCCATAATGGCTTAAGCTGCGCCGCGTATCTCGCGCGTAGCGGGCTCAAAGTTCGCGTTCTTGAGCGCCGAGACGTGATTGGCGGCGCCGCGCTCACGGAGGAATTTCATCCGGGATTTCGCAACTCGGTTTTTTCCTATCTGGTGAGTTTACTGGATCGCTCCGTGATGGCTGACCTCGAGCTTGAGAAACACGGCCTCTCCTTGCTTCATCGCCCTGGAGGGTCGCTATCTCTGCTCCCAGGGGATCATATGTATTTGCCTCGCGATACCCTCGAAGCGCAGGCTGCGATCGCAAGGTTTTCCCAGGCTGACGCCGAAGTGTATCCCGCATTTGAAGACATGCTTGAGGACATGGGAGAGCTGGTTCGGGGCGTCGCCAGAGAAATCCCCCCAAACTTTGGCGGCGGTTGGAGTGATGTCTGGCGCTTGGTCAAGCAGGCTAATGCCTTTAGGCAGTTGTCAGCCGAGCGACAGGTCGAACTTAGCGAGCTTATGACCATGTCTATTGGCGATGTTCTCGATCGCTGGTTCGAGAGTGACGCGATTAAAGGCCTTTATGGCTTCGAGGGCATTATCGGTAATTACGCCAATGCCTACGCTCCGGGAACCGCCTATGTACTGCTCCATCACGTATTTGGTGATGTCGACGGGCGAACAGGCGCCTGGTCCTACGCCAAAGGCGGTATGGGTTCGATAACGCAGGCCATGGCAAGCTATTGTGAATCTTCGGGTGTCGAAATACTTACCAATGCAGGGGTCGCCAGTATTGAGATAAGCGAGGGTAGAGCCCGAGGTGTAGTCCTTGAGGACGGAAGACGTTTTGCGGCAAAGGCGGTCGCCGCGAATACGCATCCCCAGGTGCTGTTTGGTCAACTGGTTGATAAGACTCACACTCCGCCCGATTTTCAGCGGCGTATTGAGGGCTATCAAAGCGAGTCTGCAACTTTTCGTATGAATGTTGCCTTGTCGGAATTACCTCGCTTTGACAGCGTAGAGCACGATGCCAGGGGGCTGCTGGCCATGCAAAACACCATCGACGTATGCCCCTCGCTGGACTATATGGATCAAGCCTACGACGACGCGAAAGCGCAGGGCTGGGCGTCGAAGCCCGTAATATCGATGTGTATCCCAACCCTTCTCGATGACTCTCTTGCGCCGAAGGGGCAGCACGTGATGAGCCTATTCTGTCAGCACTTTCGCCGGCATTTGCCCAATGATCAAAGCTGGGATGAAGTAAAGGAACAAGTTGCAGATCTGGTGATTGATACCGTGGCTGAGTATTCGCCCAACTTCAAATCAGCCATCTTGGGAAGACAGATCAATTCACCGCTGGATATTGAACGAAAGCTCAATATGGTGGGAGGGGATATTTTTCACGGCAAGTTATCTTTGAATCAGATTTTCTCGCTTCGTCCGGTGGGTGGTTATGCTGATCATCGTATGCCGATAAAAGGCTTGTATCTTTGCGGTTCCGGTGCCCATCCCGGGGGCGGGGTATCGGGTATCCCCGGGAAAAATGCGGCGAGTGTTATTGCCAAGGATGTTAAACGTCGCTTCTGACGTGATCGATAATTTTTCCTGGATTTAAAATACCCTGTGGGTCTAACGCTGCCTTAAGGGTTTGCATTAGGCCAATCTCTACACCCGAGCGGCACAAATGTAGATAGGGCTTCTTTTCAAAACCAATGCCGTGCTCGGCAGAGACAGAGCCGCCAATAGCCTCTAGAGGCTTGTAGATAATCTGCTCTATAGTCTCTCGATGTTCCAGCGCGTCGCCATCGACGGTTTGGACGATGATGTGTAAGTTGCCATCGCCCAGATGTCCAAACACCCAGCAAACACTGTTTTCAAGTGCCTCGCTCAAGGCCGCTTTCACGCCCGCGATGTAGGTTTCCATGTCGGCTATGGGAAGGGAGACATCAAACACCACTGGCGTGCCATCGCGAAAGGTCTGCTCAACGTCATCGCGTATTGCCCAGAGATTCTGCCGTTCGGCGGATGATTGGGCAATAACGGCATCGCTGATGAGTCCTTCTTCAAGGGCAGACTCCAGGATTGTTTCAAAGCGTTGTTTGTCGAGCTCGTCGCTGTTGCCCTGTGCCTCTATGAGCGCGTAGTAGGGATGCTCAGACGGTAGCGGCGGTCGATTTTTAGCAGGAGATTCCGTCACCAGTCGGTAAAAGTTGTTCCACAGAACCTCGTAGGCAGATAGCGCGCCGCCCAAGCCGCGGTCCACGAGTTTGAGCATCTTGGGGACAGACTCAAAGTCTTCAAATGCTACAAAGGCAACGTTTTGAGAGCTGGGCGCTTCGCGAAGCCGCAATACAAGTCGGGTGATGACACCCAAAGTGCCCTCGGAACCCAGAAACAGTTGCTTGAGGTCATAACCCGCATTGTTCTTGATGAGATGGTTCATCGACGACACCACAGTGCCATCGGCAAGGACGGCCTCCAGTCCCAGTACCATGTCTTTCATCATGCCGAAGCGAATCACACGGTTTCCGCCGGCGTTGGTCGCGGCATTGCCGCCCAGCGTTGCGGTTCCTCGTCCCCCCAGGTCCAGAGGAAAGAGTAGTTCTTGCTCTTCGGCAGCTTCCTGAAGTGTCTGAAGTGTGACGCCGGCTTCGACCGTCGCGGTTCGTTGAACCGGGTCGATACTTTCGATACTACGCATTCGTTCGAGAGAAAGTATCAGTTGGTCAGGTCGCGCATCTGCGCCTCGAACCAGACCCGTGAGGCCTCCTTGGGTTACCACCGACACATTATGTGCACTGCACAGGGCAAGGATCCTGGAGGCTTCTTCGGTGCTCCGTGGCCGCGCGATGGCCAGGGCATCGAGGGTGTCAGCACGCCATATGCCTGCGGCTCGACCTGTCACATCGGCGCCCGTGAGTAGCCCGCTATCACCGAGCAGTGCCTTAAGTTCCTCAAGCAGTTTCATGGTGACTCCTCTCAAATGCCGCATTAAATCGCTGCTTACGCGATTCTTTGCCATGTTTTTTGTCGGCAACGCACAGTCTTTACAGCAGTCTACTATCACCCAGGCTATCGTTAGTAGCGTTCTATCCCGCAGTCTGATGTATCCTGATATTTTTGGACAAAATCCTAAGCATGAGCGCATTAATCAACAGCAAATTACCGCGCGTGGGTACGACTATTTTCACTCGCATGTCGGGACTTGCTCAAACCCATGGTGCGCTGAATCTGTCGCAGGGCTTTCCGGATTTTTCACCACCGCATCGCCTCGCGGAGGCCCTGGGAGAGCACGCAATGCGGGGGCACAATCAGTATGCCCCTATGGCGGGGCTTCCACGACTGCGAGAGGCGATTGCCCAGCAGATCAAGCTACACCGTAATGTAGCTGTGAACTTTGATACCGAAGTCACCGTCGTACCGGGCGCTACAGAAAGTATCTTCTGTGCGATTACCGCCGTCGTGCAACCGGGCGACGAGGTGATGGTTCTCGATCCCGTGTATGACAGTTACGAACCTGCGATAGAGCTGGCGGGTGGGCGAGCTGTGCATGTACCCCTCGTCCCCGGCTCCTTTTCCATTGACTGGGATCGAGTGAAAGCGTCTATTGGCCCACGTACCCGGCTATTTATGCTTAACAGCCCCCATAACCCCTGCGGCAGTGTCATCAGTGAAGCGGATCTGGACGTTTTGGGCGATCTGGCTGAAGAGCACGACTTTTTGGTTTGTAGCGACGAGGTATACGAACACTTGGTTTATGACGGGCGCAAGCACTGTAGTGTGCTTACCCATCCGGGTTTGCGGACTCGCAGCTTTGCGCATTTTTCCTTTGGAAAAACGCTGAGCGTTACCGGTTGGAAAACAGGTTATTGCATTGCGCCTCCCGAACTGACGACGGAGTTGCGAAAAGTCCATCAGTACGTTGCCTTTGTTGCTGTGACGCCCGTGCAGCATGCCTTGGCGGACTTTCTGGAAGCGGAGCCCATGTATCCTTCGAATTTGGCCGCCGAGTATCAGCGACGACGGGATCTGTTTTTGTCGGCGCTCTCGGGGTCGCGCTTTTCGTGGACACCCACGGCAGGCAGTTATTTTCAGTTGTTGGATTACAGTCAAATTAGCGACGAAGCCGATACAGCTTTGAGCGAACGCTGGACTCAAGAGTTAGGCGTCGCGTCTATACCGGTGTCGGTGTTTTACGAAACGCCGCCCGATCAGCGGGTCCTGCGTTTTTGTTTTGCAAAATCTGACGACGTATTACTTGAGGCAGCGGAGCGACTATGCGCGATTTAAGAGTAACGCTTGTTCAGCAGTCATTGGTTTGGGAGGACCCAACGGCCAACCGTGAGCATTTGGCTGCTGTGCTCGATGCGGAACAACCGAAGACCGATCTCATTTTGCTGCCAGAAATGTTCACCAGCGGCTTTTCTATGAATGCGCAGGGCAATGCCGAGCCCGCTGGCGGTGTTACTCAGGATTGGTTGCAGGCTCTGGCGCAACATTATGACTGTGCCATCGCCGGTAGCGTGGCGATAGAGCAGGGGGGCAGTGTTTATAACCGGCTGTTGTTCGTGACGCCGGAGCGCGTTGATTCCTATGACAAACGCCATTTGTTTCGTATGGCTGGAGAGCATAATCACTATGCCGCTGGAAGACAGCGCGTTGTTTTAGAGTGGCGTGACTGGAGGATTAAGCCCGAAGTTTGCTACGACCTGCGATTTCCTGTCTTTAGCAGAAACCGCGATGACTACGATTTATTGTTTTACGTGGCGAACTGGCCGTCGCCGCGATCTCATCACTGGCGAGCGCTGCTTCAGGCGCGTGCAATTGAAAATCTCGCCTGCGTAATAGGCGTGAACAGAGTGGGTACGGACGGTAACGGGCTTGATTACTCGGGGGACAGTCTGGCCTTCGATCAGCACGGCACGGTGCTGGCAGATCTGCAGTCGAGAGCAGCGGTTGAAACGGTTTGTTTTAGTGGTGCGGAACTACGTGACTATCGGGATAAGTTTCCTACGCCGTTGGACGCTGATCGGTTTGTGTTGGATCTCTGAACGGAACGGCAATGACTGGATATAGTCTCAGCGTCAATCCAGTGATTGTGGGTACACATACGATCGCGCAGGCAGTTTGAGATCGCCGCACTTATTTCTGTGTTGCGGTGGTTTTGGCGCGGTTCTGTAGCAGGGGGCATGAGGGGTCTCCCAGGTGTGAGCAGTAGGGCACCAGGTCGCAGGACTTAAGGCATTCGGAGTATTTCTCTCCAAATGCGCGGGTCTGCGGCAGCGGTTCGCGCCGAACGGGTAAATCCAAAAGCGTCAAAATGTCCATGCCTCGACATTAGCGCGAGCCAACCAGCAAGACATCAGCAATGCCAAGAAAGCGCGAATTCCGTCACATTCTCCTGCGACTTAATTCCTGAATGTGAAGGAGGTCACACTATCGCTTTTGCATACTTACAACGAAGATGCCGCGCAACTCCTTGAGTCCATATCCCGTGGCTTCGTCGTTGGGGTACCGTGCGTCAATGATCTCCAGGGTATCCGCAGAAATATCTGTTCCCTCTTGTCCGTGGCATTGAAGGCACAGGCCACTTGTCACGATGGGATAAAAACCTACCTTATGGTCACCCTTGTCCGTCATCAGAGGGCTAAGGGGCTCGTTAGCAGCCAGTAGTAATTTCGCCCGGGCGATATAGGCGAGTTCGTTTTCTTCGGCCCGGTTATCTGGATTGCGCGGATGATCGCTTACGCGCGACACCCTGGCGCCCGTATTTTCGGATACTGCGGTAGTAATAGGCAGGGCGTTTTCGTTACAAAACTCCACCGCCACAGCTGGGCCGCCACTAGCCATAGCTTGCTGCAGCTGTCCTCCCAACTCTCTTTTTGCCAGTAGAGCGATCTCCTTCCCACGCTCAAGCGCACTCTGATCTAAATGCGGAGTCTGCGCGTGGGCAGTTCCCAGGCTAAGGGCGAGGAGCCCAGCAAAGAGGAGCGCCGCCGGCGATCTAAACTTAATCATCCTTCAGCCCAGACTTTAATCAGCTCATCGTAGGGAACAGTCTCGCCTTGGGGCTTTTCATTAGCGAGTCTCGCTTTGGGTGCGCCAGGCTGATCAAGCCAGTACTGATTATCGCGGGGCTCGTTCAGCGCGGGCCCGCACTCCCCAAGGACGCCATGTTGCTCGAGACGTCCCATGATGCGATCTTGCTGTTCAGCAAGGGTGTCCATGGCGGCCTGTGGTGTGACCTCACCGCTTACCGCGTTAGCAACGTTAGCCCACCACAGCTGAGCCAGCTTGGGGTAGTCGGGAACGTTGGTCCCCGTAGGTGTCCATAGGGTTCTGGCGGGACTCCGATAGAACTCCACCAGGCCTCCCAGTTTCGGAGCAAGATCTGTCATGGCTTGGGCATCCAGATCAGATTTTCGGATGGGAGTTAGCCCCACCAGAGTCTTCTTCAATGACACTGTTTTTGCAGTCACAAACTGGGCATAGAGCCACGCCGCTTTGCGTCTCTCCAAGGGTGTGCTCTTGAGTAAAGTCCAGGATCCCGTGTCTTGATAACCCAGCTTCATACCCTCGCTCCAGTAGGGGCCGTGAGGGGAGGGGGCCATACGCCATTTTGGTGTGCCGTCTTCGTTGACCACCGCTAAACCCGGTTTGATCATGTCTGCCGTAAACGTTGTGTACCAGAATATTTGCTGCGCGATGTGCCCTTGCGCTGGCACCGGCCCTGCCTCGGAGAAGGTCATGCCGCCCGCTTCCGGGGGAGCAAAGCGCTTTAGCCAGTCCATATACTTTGACAGCGCGTAAACTGCGGCGGGGCCGTTAGTCGCGCCACCGCGACTAACGCTGGAGCCTACGGGCCTGCAATCCTCAACACGTATCCCCCATTCGTCTACGGGCAAGCCATTGGGGATTCCTGCATCGCCGGCTCCCGCCATGGAGAGCCAGGCGTCGGTAAAGCGCCATCCCAGCGAGGGGTCTTTCTTGCCGTAATCCATATGGCCGTAAACGCGTTCGCCGTCGACTTCTTTCACGTGCACACTGAAGAATTCAGCAATATCTTCATAGGCGGACCAATTCACCGGAACGCCTAGTGCATAGCCATAGATTGATTCGAACTGTTCCTGGATAGCCAGCGTCGTAAACCAGTCGTAGCGGAACCAGTAAAGGTTAGCGAATTGCTGATCCGGGAGTTGGTAGATTTTTCCGTCGGGGCCGGTGGTAAAGCTGATACCAATGAAATCTTCCAGATCCAAGGTAGGAGAGGTCACCGCCGCGCCGTCGCCAGCCATGAAGTCGCTCAGTGGAACCACATAGCCATAGCGAGCATGCGTGCCGATTAAGTCGGAGTCGTTGACGTAGGCATCGTAGACGTTTTCGCCAGTCTGCATTTGAGTTTGCAGTTTCTCGATAACATCACCTTCCTGAATCAGGTCGTGAGTCACCTTGATACCGGTAATGTCGAAGAACGCTTGAGTGAGCTGCGTGCTCTCGTATTCGTGAGTCGTCAGACTCTCCGAGGCGACGTTGATCGACATGCCTCGCAGATCTTTTGCTGCTTCGGTAAACCAGGCCATCTCTGCGAGCTGCTCATCACGGGAAAGCGTTGAGGGTTGGAATTCGTTAACCCAATCTGCGGCGTTGGCGGCAAAATCCGCCGAAGAACCAATAGGGGCGTCGGCTGCTTGTTCAGAGCAGGCGGACACTAAAATGGCGGAAACAGCGATTGCGGCGCGGATATACGAAGTCTTCACGATGGTGACATGTCCCGAGGTTACGAGCGCTCAGTATAAAGAGCTTAGCCCCAGCGCATAAGTAGTGCCGCCCACAGCACGGAGAACGCCGAGGCGACCACAAGCCCGTCTGTAAGCAGACCAAGCCACAGCAGGTGGATGAAAGCAGCGCTCAGAAGACTGATAAAAAATCGATCGCCGCGGGTTGTCGCGAAGGGTAAGAAGCCGCTTTCACGGACTGTGGGACGAAGCAGCTCCAGCAGGGTGAGAACAACAAGCGCTGCGGCAATGCTTCCAAAGAAGATCGCCGTGGGCGTAGTCCACGCCATCCAGCTCATGACACTCGTCCCAGAGCAAAGCCCTTCACAAGATCCTTGCGCACAAACCAGACCACCAAAACCCCCGGCAGTACCGTTAGAACCCCGGCAGCGGCCAGCACGCCCCAGTCTATGCCCGAAGCACTCACGGTTCTGGTCATCACGACGACTATTGGTTTTGACGACGCTCCGGATAAGGTGCGGGCCAGTAAGAGCTCCACCCAACTAAACATAAAGCAGAAGAACAGCGTCACACCAATTGCTCCGCGATTGATCGGTAAAAACACACGCACAAAAAAGTACAGAAAACTGTGTCCGTCGATCTGAGCCATTTCGTCGAGCTCTGTGGGCACGCCCGAGAAGAAACCTTCCAGAATCCAAACGGACAGAGGCACGGTGAAAAGGCAATGCGCCAGCGCGACCGCAAGAGGCGTGTCAAAAAGACCGACGGCAGAATAGAGCTGAAAAAACGGCAGGAGAAATACTGCCGGTGGTGCCATGCGGTTTGTCAGCAGCCAAAAGAACAGCTGTTTGTCGCCAAGGAACCGGTAGCGAGAAAACGCGTAAGCAGCGGGGATCGCCACCGCCAGGGAGATGAGCGTATTGATCGTGACGTAGCTTAGAGAATTGATGAAACCCTCATACCAAACCGGATTGGAAAAAATCTCGGCAAAGTTCGCTAGCGTTGTTGTCGGGGGAAGGAAGGAAAATTCACCAACGATATCGGCGTTGCTGCGCAGTGACATGGACAGGAGCCAGTAGAGCGGCAGTAGTAGATACACGCCGTAGAGAATGAGTATCCCGCGACTGATCCCCGGTCTATTTGTGGTCAGCCTATTCATCGTCACTTCGCACCACGCTGGTGTAGAACACCCAGCAAAACAGAAGGATGAATAGAAAATAAATGACGGAAAATGCTGCTGCGGGCCCCAGGTCAAACTGACCCACGGCCATCGTCGCCAGATGTTGGCTAAGCATCGTAGTCGCGTTCCCGGGACCACCACCGGTAAGTACAAAGGGCTCTGTATAAATCATAAAGCTGTCCATGAGCCGGAGGAGTACGCCAATGATCAGTACTCCGCGCAGCCTCGGTAGCTCCACGTAGCGAAACACCTGCCAACGACTCGCACCGTCCAGCTCGGCAGCTTGATAGAAGGGTCCCGGAATAGATGTCAGCCCCGCAAAGGACAGCAAGGCAATGAGCGATGTCCAGTGCCAGACATCCATCGCCACGAGAGTAAGCCAGGCGTGCAGCGGCTCAGCGGTGTAGTTATAGCTGATCCCCAGAGCATTGATGCTCCACCCCAGGAGTCCAATGTCGGACCGGGCAAATACCTGCCAAATGGTACCCACGACGTTCCAGGGTATGAGAAGCGGTATGGCAAGCAGTATTAGTATCAGGGAGGTGAAACGACTGTCCTTGGGTATCCCTTTGGCGACAGCTACACCCAAGGGTACCTCGATGGCTAGTATGGTGAGGCTGAAGACCACCTGTCGAAGGAAGGCATCGATGAAGCGTGGATCGTTCAGTGTCTCCCGATACCATTCAAATCCTACGAAGAATCGAGAGTTGAAGTCGAGAATGTCCTGTACGGAGTAGTTCACGACGGTCATCAGCGGGATGACGGCGCTGAACGCCACTACCAAGAGCACGGGGAGTACGCCCAGCCAAGCACGATTGTTTTGCGGTTTAAAGGAACTCAATGTCTCTCACCTTGCGTTGCTCACTGTAGCCAACGCAGCGCGTCAACTGCACCTGCAAATGGTCCCCAATCTTTAGCGTGCTTTGTGGGATTTCGCCCTGTATGACTACTTCGCCGTGTGCCGTTGCCACGGCCACTAGTCCAAAGGGCTTTCCCTGTTGTGCTCCCTGAATGCGTGTACGCAACACTTTGCCGCCGATGACGCCGGCGCTAGAACCATCACTAGGCGTGGCGGCTTCAGAGCTTTTAGCAAAGTCGGGAGCCACCCACTCGGGCCGAAAACCTGCTCGCTCCACGCCGCTGATTCCCAATGCTTCGGCAGCTACGAAGTTCATTCCGGGGCTGCCGACAAAGTGCCCGACAAACTCATGAGTCGGAGATAAGTACAGCTCTTGGGGCGTGCCTGTTTGCACTATGCCGCCGGCGGAGAGTATGGATACGCGGTCAGCAAAGGTAAGGGCTTCCGTTTGATCGTGGGTGACGTAAATCATGGTGACTTTCAGATCGGCCTGCACGCGACGCAGAGTTTGACGCAAGCGCCACTTAGTCCGTGGCTCCACTGCCGTGAGAGGCTCGTCGAGAAGGACCATGCTCACGTCGGGCCCCACCAGAGCCTTACCCACAGCAACCAGCTGTTTTTGGAAAAGCGAAAGAGTTGCCGGCTTATGAGAGCGGATGTCTTCAATTTCCAGCTCTTTACAGATGTAGTCGATCCGTTCCGCAATCAGCTGCCGCCCTGCTTTACGGGTCTTGAGCGGAAAAGCCAGATTCTCAGCGACGCTTAAGGACTCGTACAACACGGGGAACTGGAAGACCTGAGCAACATTCCGCCGTCGCCCGGAGAGCTCAGATACGTCTTCGCCGTCGAAGCGAAGACTGCCGGAAGTAGGCGCCAGGAGTCCGGACAGAATATTGAGCAGTGTTGTTTTTCCTGCGCCGCTGGCACCGAGGAGCGCATGGGCCTCGCCGTTGGCAATGGTCAGCTTGAGATTAGATAGCGTTTCGTCTGCAGCGCCGGGATATCTAAAACTCAAATCATTGAGACTGATATCCGCCATCAGAACTGCACCACGTCACGTTCCGCAGCGCTGACTTGGAGTGTTTGCCCAATTTCCGGAGATAACATGCCGCTGTGACGCAGCACCCAGTCATTGCCCTCTACCCGGCCGTGAACATAGGACTCGCTGCCGCTGGTTTCGTAAGCACTCACCTGCATGCCAAAGCTTAAGGCTGTTGTAGAGGCATGCTCCGGCTCAAGATAAAGGTGCTCCGGTCGCAGCGCACAGGCTTTGCCATCGCGTTGAAAGCGGTTGATGTCCGGGTCAGCCAGCAATGCCATAGCTTTAAAGGAGTTGGGATTTTGGTAGACCTCCAGAGGTGGACCAGACTGAACTTTCTGACCTCTGTCCAGGAGCAACAGCTGGTCACCCAGGGTAAAAGCGTCTCGCGGGTCGCTGCTCGTGTAAATGACGATGGTGTTGGAGGCGTGAAGGAGTTCACGGAGTTCTAGTTCCAAGGCCTCGCGTAGTTTGAAATCCAGGTTAACGAGGGGTTCATCCAGCAGTAAGACACGGGCTTCTTTTGCCAGCGCCCGAGCAATGGCCAAGCGCTGTTGCTGGCCCCCGGAGAGCTCACTGGGATAACGCTCAAGGAGCGCCTGAATGTGCAGTTTTTCTGCCAGTGACGCTACCGTGCGGCTTAGAGTGTCGCCATTGGCCTTTTGGGCTCTCAGCGGTGAGGCAATATTTTCAAAGACCGTAAGGTTGGGATAGTTCACGAAGGCTTGGTAGACCATGCTCACGGGACGCTGTCGCGGATTCAGCGAATCTAAGGATGCACCGTCGAGATGGACTGAACCCAGAGCTCTGGTATTTAAGCCCGCTATCAGCCTGCACAGGTCGGTTTTGCCCGACTGGTTGGCTCCCAGGACCACGGAGATTTCTCCCGGTGCAAAACTGTGAGCGAACTGATGCTCTCCATCGGGCTTGAGAGAAATATCGCTTAGGCTGAGCATGCGCGCTTTTGCTTATCAGTCACGTGTTAGTTCTTTTTGTCAGATGCGCGATGCTACACGCTGCAAGCGCTCTCCACCACGGTGCAATCGCTCTGCAATGCGCAGGAGCTTATCGACATTATTTGAAAAAGTGCGATCATGCCGCGCAAGAAAATTCACCGTATAAAGGATTGAGCTCATGGGCACACTGAGTAAGACGATAGGGGGCGACAACGTTTGACTGAGCCGCCGGTGGGATTTGAGTCACTTATCCGCAGTAGTCCTTATCTTGAGCTACTCGGGCCTTTGTACAGCAGCCGGCGAGGCAAAAATCTTGTGTTGGGATTCTACGCCCAAGAAAAACACTGCAATGCAAGGGGCCTGGTGCATGGCGGAGTGTTTAGCAGCGTGGCCGATGTCGCCCTGGGTTATAGTGCGGCGCTGTCGGGGAAGGAGCCTGTCCCCATGGTGACAGCCAGCTTGAATGTCGACTATGCGGGTTCGGCCAAACTCGGTGATTGGATAGAGGTACATACCGATGTGCAGCATGTGGGGCGTCGTATGGCCTATGCCAACGCCTATTTCTCCGTCGACGATAGACGTATTGTGCGCGCCAGCGCAGTGTTCAGCGTGACAAGCGCTGATTCATCGAAAAAGTCCGACTGAGCCCCAAGAGCAGGGCGTCTAGTCATAAGAACATTCATTGAAGTAGAGGAACGAGCAATATGTTGAACCACTTGATGATCGGATCCAGCGATATTGAGAAGACCAAGGCCTTTTACAATGCTGTCCTTGGCGTGCTGGGAGCGGGGGACCCCATCGAGCACACCAATGACACGGGGCAGAAACGCCTTTTTTACATACATGACGGCACTACCTTTGGTATTAGCGAGCCCATTAATGGCGAAGCGGTAACGACTGCGAACGGCTCTACCATTGGCTTTCTCTGCAATTCGCCAGAGCAGGTCGTGGAGCTTCACGATGTTGCCGTAGCTAACGGTGCGGTCTCGGTAGAAGACCCTCCCGGACCGAGAGATAGCAGCATGGGTGTGATGCACTTGAGCTACTTTTTAGATCCAGACGGCCACAAAATTTGCGGTATTCATCGTCCTGGTTAAGAACTGATAGCGGATGTGGCGGGTACCGTGCTCGTCACATCACTTGTCTCCTGAGTACCCCCGCTTTGTCTACTCTGGCTCCGCGCTCACCACTCACTCACCACATAAGATCGTCGGGAATCTCATAGTCTTTGTACCAGTCACTCTCTTCGCCATCTAAGGCTTCGGCGGTCTCCTGAGCACAAAAGATAACTCGTTCGTGATCTCGTTCAGCGATTTTGTTGGCAACTTCTGCGGGTATTAACTCAAAACCCTCAGCGATTTGTGCGATAGCGATCTTACCGGCGGCAAACAGCTTCTGCTGTAGCCCTGACACGTACAGTTTCTTTATCTTCTGTTGTGAGGTGAAGTTGAAGCCTATGTCACCACCCTGACGATCCAGCTTGTTTTGAGTGATGAGTTGCACGATCTGCGCCTCGATAGCCTTGCGTTGGGCTTCTGCGTTTAGCGCTTGATTGAGTTCTCGGTCTCGAGCTGCTTTTTCGTCCCGCGCTTGCTGGGCCGCTAGCTTCACCTCGTCTACCACGGCAGTTCGAGATTTCTGCGCTGTGCGCTTTTGTTTGCGCTTTTCTTTGTCCAGCTTCTTCGCGGTTTTCGCGTCGCTGAGGCCGGCATTAAGTAACTGGTCTTGCAGTGATCCGGCCATTGTCGTCTCCTGTTAGAGGGCTCGCGATTGAGATGTTCACTTTGCGCAGGGAAAATACCGCTCGTGCCGGTGTTTTGCAAAGAGGCCGGGGGCCAAAAAGCCTTAGACACCAGTGGTGTTAGATCTGGCCGCAGCTTAGAATTGCAGCCCTGCGCGTCGGTGAACACTCGACGCAGAGCAATCTCTTTAGGAGCGTAAATCGTGAGTACCAGGATAAAAGTCGAGAAGCCCTTAGTCATTCTTCACGGCGATGAAATGGCGCAGATTGCCTTCGAACGTCTTCTAGAGCAGTTCGTTACCTCTCGGCTCGATATCGACCTTCTGGAGGTCGACTTGTCCGCTGAAAAGCGCTTCACGAGCAATGGTCAGGTTGTTTTAGAGGCCATTGACGCTTTAAAAGAGCACGGAATAGGTATCAAGAACGCGGGCATGACGGTCAATCGTAGCCAGCTTGATGACTTGTTGGCGAAGTATCCCGACATCAAAGAACCAGAACTCGACAAGCTGGCAACTAAATCTCCCAATGGTGCTATTCGTAAGGGTATTGGCGGAAACATCACCCGGGAAGATATTGAGTTTGAAAATCTCACCAGTGTCCGCCCAGACTGGGTAAACCGTGATATCGAGGTGGATACCATGGATAGCGGTGGCCTGGACTTCAGTTATAGCGAGCTCTCCAACGCCACCGGCGTGGCCAAAGTTATGTTCGTGGGGAGTAGTGGTGATCCCGTTGAGCTGCATAGACGCACCCTTAAGAAGGGTGACCCCTGGATGTTGGCGAACAATAGTCTGGAGGAAGTAGAAGCCTGGGCGCATCGGTTTTTTCAGCGGGCTCTGGACGAAAAGCGCGATATCTACCTGGGCCTGAAGGACACCGTGGTGCCCGGTTATGACGGTGTCATGCGTGCGGCTATCGAAGCAATCTATGAGAGTGACTACAAGGATAAGGTGGCTGCTGCGGGTCTGAGCTACCACTACGAATTGATTGACGCGCAGGCTGCTCGCATTGTTTCTAATCCGCCTGAGAGAGCGCTGTGGGGCGTGCCAGACAATGTCAGCGGTATGAAGCTGTACAAGCTTGTCCAGCAGCTTAAGCATTATGGCTTGCCGGAACGTAAGGCAAACGTTTCTATCTCGCGCATGAGCGCCGGCGGGGGCGATCAGTACGGCAGCTACAACACGCCCGCGCCCGAAGATGGAATTATCAAGGTGGTGATGGACGGCGTAGAAAAGCATGCACGAACCGTCAAGGCTAATGATCCCATCCTGTTTATGTCTAACGATCGTGATGCCATCAAAGATTGGGTGAAACAGGTATTTCGCGACGCGTCCCTGTACAAAAAGGAAGTGTACTTCGGTCTAAAGCGAGAGTTTGTTAACTACGATGAGGTCTACAGCTCGATTATTCTCGAGATTCGACAGGAGCTGGCGGCACTGGATACGCCACCTCCCTCGTTTATGATCATGCGGCCGTCCCGGCAGTTGAGCAAGATGATTTGCGATCCGCCGCGCTGGGGCTTGTACCCGGCACAAAACCTCGATGGCGATATCTTTTCGGACATCTCGGCGGCACTGGGGGGAAGTCTCGCGACGGCCAGCTCCGTCATCAAGAGTAAGGATGGCACGCTTCTGTATGAAGCACCGCATGGGACGGCTCACGATCTGTACCTGCGCTACATCGAGTCCGATGGAAAAGAGGCAAACTTTAATTCATCGGCGCTGATTTTTGCCGTGGCCAATGCTTTGGAGGAGCTCGCTCGACGGGAGGGTAATCGGGCGCTGACGGATTATGCCCTGGCGTTGAAAAAAGCGTTGATTGACACCGTAGCCCAGGGAACCATTACCGGAGATCTCAAGGGCAAAACCCTCGATCCGGACAAGGAAAACGTTGTGGATATGTACGGTTTCCTCGACGCTATCGAAGAGAACCTCAATCTGCCATGAAGTATTTTCTTCTAGGGCTTTATGCCGTGGTTTTCCTCGGATGCTCAGCGCCGCCGGCTAAGGAGGTGGTGGGAACGCTTGTATCCACGGACAGCGGTCAGGTGCATGGCGTGAGCAGTGATCATCCGGTGGTACGGTGGAAGGATATTCCTTACGCGCAACCTCCTGTAGACGAGCTACGCTGGCGAGCACCTCGACGTCTGGCAGTGTCCCAGGAGCGCCTATACCCATCAGAGAGCGACATACTGTGCCCGCAGGAGTCCGGCGAGATTTCCGGTACGGAAGAAGGCGCCATTGTCGGGCAGGAAGATTGCTTATACCTGGACGTGGTCGCGCCCCTGGACTATGCCACGCGAAGCTATCCCGTCATGTTCTGGATTCACGGTGGCGGTAACACCTCAGGTCAAAAAGGCACCTACGATTACTCGGCCCTGGCTGCGCGCGAAGAAGTCGTCGTCGTAACGATCAATTATCGCCTGGGGCCCTTGGGTTGGTTTACCCATCCCTCATTGCAGGACGCTGCCCAGGGACTCGATGCGAGCGGTAATTTTGGAACCCTGGACATAATCGCAGCGCTGGAGTGGACGCAAAGAAACATTGCGTCCTTTGGTGGAGATCCTGCAAACGTCACGATTTTTGGCGAGAGTGCCGGAGGCCGAAACGTTTACAGCATGTTGGTATCGCCCCTGAGCGAGGGTTTGTTCCACAAAGCGGTGGCGCAGTCGCCGACACTTCACAGTTACTCTCCGCAACAGGCGTATAACGCAGACAACGAGTTTCCCAGCATCAGCCGGGGCTCCTGGCAGGTGGTAGGTGAACTGGACAAGGACAATAGCACCGTGAGCGCTGAGGAACTGCGAGCGCTTCCCGCGGACTCGCTGCTGTCAGCGTACTTCGGCATTTACAAGGATCATGCGGAGCCGCTCATTGTCGGTGATGGTGAGGTTATACCCCGGGAAGGACTGTTGGCCGCCTTAGGGGACCCAAAGTACGCGAAAGATGTTCCGGTGATTGCGGGCTCGAATCGCGATGAGGTGACGCTTTGGTTAGGTCTGAGCCGCTATTTTGTCGATGCCGATGATGTTCTCTTTGGCGTCCTACCTCCCAAGCTGCGTATTCGTGAGCCTGAGCTTTTCCGCTACTGGGTGGAACAAAGGGGCCGAGGCTGGAAGGTGCGTGCTGTGGATCAAGCGTTAGTGAATCTTGAGGCCGCAGGTTATCGCGACCTGTTTGCCTACCGATTTGACTGGGATGAGCAGGCAGACAACTGGTTTGTGCCGTTTTCAAAGGTTCTTGGTGCCGCTCATGCCAGTGAAATAGCTTTCGTGATGGGGGCTCCCATGTACGGTTCCGTAGGTGAATACATGTATCCCGATACGGATTCCGCCGAAGCGATGACGCAAATCATGATGAGTGCCTGGGGTGAGTTTGCGCGCACAGGACGACCGGGACGGGTCAAAGAGCTAGCGTGGCCACAGTTTTCCGGCGCCAACCCAGAGGTAATGGTTCTGGATGCCGGCGAGGACACCGTGCGAGTGCTTCGGGACAGTCCCGGGTTAGATGGTCTCTTGGAAGATGTAGCGACAACGCCGTCTCCCTTGAGCCCGCTTGAAACCTGCATGCTGGTTTGGGAGTTGCTGACAGCTGTTGGGGATGCGGCCTACGAAGAGTATCAGCAGTGGAACGACGGCAGCTGCGCACCAGTGGACGTTCCTGCCGAGAAGGCTGCGGTACGAGCGGTGCTCACCCAGGAGTACGGGTCTCCCACTGTGTTTTAGCTCCGTGCTCTTACCCTTCAGGTTCTGTCCACACGGTGAGTTCGTTGCCGCTGGGTTCCGTAAAGTGGAAGCGTTGACCGCCGGGAGAATAATATAGCGGCTTGATGATTTTGTTGTTTGCGATGTTTGTATTCATCGCTCTCTCCATTGCCCCGACACTTCCAAAACAGTATTAGCTGTAGCCAGCATTTCAAGCCATACTCTGTGAAGAAGCCTCTCAAGATACAAGGAAGTCGGACTTGATACTCCAGATAGATGTCCAGTTGCACTACGCGGTTCAGGCGGAGACGGACATTATTCTGCAGATCACCGTACCAAGTTTTGCTGACCAACAATTGCTTAGTGAGGAAATGATCCTGAGCGACACCTTGCATGAGGGCTCTGTTCTTGGGGAGGAGCGCTTTGGTGAACGCAGGCTGCTGCACATTGAGAAAGACTTTGAATGTAGCTACCAGGCTCGCGTTGAGATCGATCGCCCCCTGCTGGATATAGCGCAACTTCCCGCCGTTGCCCCCCACAAGCTGCCCAATGATGCGCTTCGCTATCTCATGCCCTCGCGGTATTGTCAGTCCGATGAGCTTCAGAGCTTTGTGGAGGCCGAGTTTGGCGATAGCGGCGGGGGAGAGCGCATAGCGCGTCTGCGGGACTGGATTTTTGAGCGATTTCGCTATTGCGCGGACAGCAGCAACAGCCAAACAACCGCTATCGACACCTTTGTTCACCGCCAGGGCGTGTGTCGTGACTTTGCTCACGTGCTCATTGCCCTGGCTCGAGCTTCATCTATTCCCGCTAGATTTGTGAGCGCCTACGCTCCCTACGTAACACCGCAGGACTTTCATGCTGTGGCCGAGGTCTACCTTGATCACACCTGGCATCTTGTGGATGCGACAGGCATGGCGGCATCCAATCAGATAGCGCGCATTGGCGTGGGTCTGGACGCCGCTGAAGTGTCTTTTCTTTCGAGTTTCGGCCCCATCACCTTTCAGAGGCAGTCCGTTCAGGTTCTGGTCGAGGAGTAGCCTCCTCGAGTAGCGCTTAGGCGCCTAGTGCTGATGGCCTCCCGGGCCATGAACGTGGCGATGGGCAATTTCTTCGCTCGATGCTGGGCGAACCTCGAGAATTTCTATGTCGAAAACGAGATCCTGCCCGGCCAGGGGATGGTTCGTGTCCAGGTCGGCGCTGAACTTACCAGCTTTGATGACGGTCGCCGGGCGTTGGCCATTTTCCGTATTGACTTGCACGACAGTACCCGGCCGGAGCTTGCCTTTGAAAAGCAGGTGCTTCACGGGTATCCGCTGCTGGCGCTTGGGGTCTCGCTCTCCATAGGCATCCGCCGCTTTCAAACTGACGCTGAATACGTCGCCCTCGGTCTTACCCGCCATGTTCTTTTCGAGGCCAGGCAGAATGTTGTTGGCACCGTGCAGATAGGCGCTCGGTGTGCCCCCGCGGGAAGTCTCTAGTTCTTGATTCTCTTCATTACATAACGTGTAGTGGAAGATAGCGACGGTATTACGTTCTATATTCATGGTCAGGGGATCGCCAGAGAGTGGGCGAGGGATTACAGGCCATATCGGCAGCGCAGGCAAGCTTTGTCAGGGATTTTTGTGCTCAGATGAACTAGCCGTGATTCTAAGGCGTAATCTTTCCTATGTTTTCATCAATGTGGAATGTTCATGACGGCGCCTAAGAAATTTGATCTTCTGCTCTACGGAGCCACTGGGTTTACGGGGAAGCTGATCGCTGAGTATTTAAAAGACCACCCCGATCTTCGTGGGCGCCCCTGGGCCATAGCGGGTCGCAATGAAGAGAAGCTGGGCAGGCTACACGAGGCTTTGGGCAAAGATGATCTGCACCTCGTCGTTTGTGATCTTGATGATAGGGCGGCCGTAGATGCCATGGTGAAGTCCGCGCGGGTGGTTATCACCACCGCGGGGCCGTATTCAACGCACAACGGAGAAAGCCTTTTAGGTGCTTGCGCTCGCGAAGGTGTTCATTACTCGGATCTCTCGGGCGAAGGTTTTTGGCAACGAGAAATGATAAATGCCTATCACGAGGTGGCGGCTAAGAGTGGCGCAAAAATT
>NZ_CBFIIF010000036.1:0-27836 GCF_965662665.1 Congregibacter sp.
TGCCCCAGATGTAACCCTGGATTTCGCTCTGTGATGTGTTTGAGAGGGCGGCTGATGCAACGACCGGCTGGGGGCCAACGTTTTCCCAACGGAACCCAGAGGCTGACGTCTTCGTAGCGACGGTCGCACTCGCTCGCTCTGTCGCGTGCTTTTCCCATGAGAAACCGGACTTCGACTGCTGTGCGGATGCCAATTGCTTGGCGACAACTTGCTGCACGCTAACCCCAGGCTTCACAGACTCTTCAGCGGCCGCCGATGAAGTTGCCATCGTTGTAGCTAAGCCTAAGGCTATTACCGATACAGTTGATTTGATAAATGTTTTCATAACACCACGCCTGCCTTCGTAGTTAACTCATTTGGTCTCCGGAACCTGTTTCCGGAAAGTGCCGGATCTCTTCCGGACGTCTTGAGTGCTTAACATAGGCGGATGTGATGCTTTTAGGGAGGTGTGAACGTGCCCCGTTTGGGGTATCCGATTTTACGGGTCTTCGGTTGCCAGGGCCTCGATACGGCGCTGTTCCGAATTGTAGATCTGCAGCCAGTCGATCGGGCTGCTTACTGGCTCTGCGGTTAAACGCTCTAAATGCGCGCCTACGCCCCAGCGACGAGACTCAGACAGACCCTTTTCGCTGGCACGATCGCTGATGACATCGGACTGACCGGGTAGATAGGGCGCCGTATCTTTCGAAAATATTGCGGGCCCTTGAAAGTGCTGCTCCCCCGCGATATCGGCGCCTATGTTCAGAGACACTTGTTGACACTGCCTTGTACCGACGGTCATCGCTCGTTGAATGTTAATCATGCCTTTACCCTGCACAAGCGGTGAGTAGGCATAACGACCGTCAACTTCGATCGCGGGTTCTGCGCTTGTGACCAGCATGCACTTAAGTTCGTCATTACCAAGCTCGGGTTCAAGCTGGAGCATCAGGGCCACGAGCCCCGAGACCAGTGCCGTAGCTTGGGAAGTTCCGGTCATTACAAACTCCCCGTTCTCGAGAAGGAACTCGGGTAGCTCTCGGGTCAATGTCGAACCGGGCCGTATGATTCCAGAGATGTGTCCGCCCATGGCAACAAGGTCGGGTTTGATGTGGCCCATGGGCGTTGGGCCCCGGGAGGAAAAGTCCGGAACAAAGTCATCATTGCGGTCCTCCTCAGTCCAGGAGTCCGTCACGGCACCCACGGTGAGCAGGTAGGGTAAGTTGCCGGGAGATCCTACCGTTAGCGGTTCCGGGCCCTCATTACCGGCTGCGGCGGCAATAAAAATACCCGCTCGCCACGCCTGCATGAGTGCTTGGTTGACCGGATCCTCCCAATAGGGCCAGCGTGGTCTTGCCGCAAACGACAAATTAAGCACGCGTATATTCAGGCGTTCCTGGTTGTCTACGACCCACTGCACTCCCCGGACAATGTCCAGAAATCCCGCCTTTCCGGTTTCGCCAAAAGCCTTAACTACCGCCAGCTCAACGTCGGGCGCGATGCCCCGGTAACTGGGGAGCGTCGCGGAGCTCCTTGTAACAGCGCCACTGCGCGCCAACACGCTGGTCATATGGGTGCCATGACCGCTTTCATCAAATGCCTCATCGACTTCACGCCCCAGAATAGCGTCGTAGCGGGCTACCACCCGGTCTTGGCCCTGGGTGTCCTTCGAGAGTTCGGGGTTGGTCTCCCAAAGCCCCGAGTCCAGTACTGCCACGGTGATGCCGCTGCCCGTGATGCCGTGACTGTGTAACAAGGCCGCACCGCTGACGCTCGGGTAATAGCTATCTTGAGAGGGCGCGGAATAGCTGGGTACTAATTTGGCGACGCAGTCTTCGCTCACCTTGGCCTCCAGCACTATGTCGTTCTGCAGCGCTGCAATGGCCTTGGGTGAGTGCTCAAACTCAAAGTGCAGTTCTATCTGTTCGTTTGCACCCACGGTGAGCGGCTTGTCACGGCTCCAGACAATATCCCCCGGTTTTTCAGTAATCTCTTTCGTGAGGAGAGGCGAAGAGCCCCAGCTCGCGGCCTCTAATTGCCCAAGCTCCGCCGGCCAGCTGAGCCGGCCTCGGGTAACTGTTAAGGGCGCTTTCGATTTATTGAAGAGACGCCAGCTTGCTCGGCTGTCGCTCCAGTGCAGCTCGATGGACGACCGTAACGAGCATTGCGAGGTGTCAGGAGCTTCTGGTTCAGGCGTCCAGGCCAGATTATCGATGATCCTCTTGATGCCCGGCGTATTTTCTTTGACTGCGGCTAGCTGCGCTGCACTCATTTGCGCACCAACAGCATTGATGATCGGTAGGTGATGGGTGATTGTTGCGCCATGGGCCCGAAGACTCTCGGAAATGACGTCCAGATCGTCGCCTTGGAGCATGACGAGCAAGTCTTCGGCACTGTCTGCAGCCCAGACCGCTGTTGCAAGAGAGAGCTGCAGCGCTGCACAAAAAAGCCCGGGTGCGCTCCGGCAAAACCATCGGCGCATCTGGCTTATCCCTGTGACTCCCGCACTCGCGTAATCGTTTCCAAATAGTTCTGCTGGATGGCGTTAGGTACATCCTCGGGGTACAGGGGGTGCGCAAAGTAAAACCCCTGCATGAGGTCGACCCCGCGCTTGGCCAAATAGGCAAGCTGCTCTTCGGTTTCGATGCCCTCGGCAACAGAGCGCATACTTAGCGTTTTGGATAACGCGATGATCGCATCTACGATCGCGGCACCATCGGGGGTGTTCATGTCAGCAACAAAACTCTGGTCAATCTTTAATGTGTTAATGGGGAAGCGTCGTAGGTAACTAAGAGACGAGTAGCCGGTTCCAAAGTCGTCTACAGCCAGGTCGAGGCCCAAGGACTTTAATTGCGACAGCTTGAGAATGTTGCTCTCGCCATCGTTCATGATGGCGCTCTCGGTAAGCTCGAGCTCCAGACGGCCGGCATCCAGGCCCGAGCGCGTCAAAAAGCCCTTGATGTAGTGCAACAAGTCAGGCTGATTGAACTGCAGCGGCGAGATGTTCACGCAGACGCGAAAGCTCGCAAGACCAATTGAGTCCCAGTAAACGCAATGCCGGGCTACTTCTTTGAGAACCCATTCCCCCAGCTCGATGATTTGCCCGGTGCTCTCAGCGACGGGTATAAAATCTCCGGGAGAGATCATGCCGCGTTCTGGGTGCTTCCAGCGAACCAGAGCCTCAAGGCTCACTACGGATCCGGTTAGTGTCTCTACTTGCGGTTGGTAGCGAAGTTCGAGCTGATCGGAGCGTATGGCCTCTCGAAGATCTTCTTCGAGTTTGAGGTGTTCTACAGATCGCGCATTCATCACTTCGTTGTAAAAGCGGAAGCACGAGCGGCCATCGGCCTTCGCGGCATACATGGCGGTATCGGCATTTCTGAGCAGAGTCTCGGCGTCCTCACCGTCTTGCGGATACATGGCGATACCGATGCTCGGTGTGACCACCGGATTGTGGCTCTGTAAGGCAATAGGCTCCGACAGTGATTTCATTATGCGTCGCGCGATGGGCTCTACGTCGTCCGCATGCACTACGTCTGCGAGTACCACGGTGAACTCGTCACCGCCCAGACGCGCTATTTCCGTGTTGCCGTCGTGTTCGTCTTCTGCGCTGCCTTCAGTGTAGTAACTGATGGCATCATCTTCCCGCAGTTCGTTAATGAGTCGTTTGGAAATCTCCACCAGCAAGCGGTCGCCACGCCCGTGTCCAATGGAGTCGTTAATGCGTTTGAAATTATCCAAATCGATGAACAGCAGCGCCGAAAAGTTGTTCAGACGCTTGGAGCGCTTGAGGATTCGGTTGAGTTGGTCATTAAAGCTTCGACGGTTGGGAAGGTTGGTTAAGGGGTCGAAGTAGGCCAGATACCGCAGGCGATCTTCTTGTCGCTTGAGGGAGTTAAAGGCGTTACTGGCGCGCAGCATGTACTGGACATCGCGTCCGAGTAGGGACCAGTTGACCGGTTTTGTCTTGTACTGCGTTGCACCGGCCTCGAATCCATCATCAATCGATTTTCGGTCATCGGACCCCGTGACGATCATGATGGGGATGTTTTCGCCCTGGGGCATAGCGCGAATACGTTGGCACACCTCCAGACCCGTCATTCCCGGCATTTCGACATCCAGGAAAACCAAATCGGGTCGCTCGCGTACAAAGGCATCAAGGGCTTCATGCCCATCGGCGGCCTCGACGACGATCATGCCCTCGGATTCGAGGCATTGTCGGCTCAACAAACGCACATTCATATCGTCGTCGGCGACGAGAATTTTGGCGTGTTGCCCCGACTGAGAAACCTCGTTGGACATAAAATTGGATCGTTATGAAAGATGTGAAAGGCTATCATTACGCCGCTGTAATGCCCAGCACTGCCGTAGTTTGGAGACGACGCTTGGAATGTCTCTGTGCTACTATTTTTTCGTTTAAATCCCCCATAGGTTCAGCATGACTATCGCGTCCGATCGTCTGCAAGCGATTCGCGAGCAGGTCCAACATCACCTTGATAAAGATGCCTCGGAGCAGCTGTCTCCCGAGCAGCAGCGGGTGTTGACGGATCGTATTAAGGCGGAGCTTAAAGCGCACAACGCCGTGATTGTGGCGCATTACTACACCGCGCCCGAGATTCAATCGCTGGCGGAGGAGACCGGTGGCTGCGTTTCGGACTCTCTGGAGATGGCACGGTTTGGCCATGATCACCCCGCACAGACGCTAATCGTTGCGGGCGTGCGCTTTATGGGAGAGACAGCCAAAATCCTTACGCCCGAGAAGCGTGTGCTCATGCCGACCCTCGAAGCCACCTGTTCTTTGGATCTGGGCTGTCCTGCCGACGAGTTTTCGGCGTTTTGCGATGAGCATCCCGATCGACAGGTCGTGGTCTATGCAAACACGTCTGCCGCCGTTAAGGCGCGGGCCGATTGGGTAGTGACTTCGAGCATAGCGCTTGATGTGGCAGAGCATTTGTCAGCGCAGGGAGAGAAAATCCTCTGGGCACCCGATCGTCATTTGGGTGATTACGTGCGCCGAGAAACAGGCGCTGACATCGTAATGTGGGATGGCGCCTGCATCGTGCATGAGGAGTTTAAGGCGCGCGCTCTGGAGGACCTAAAGCGTGTGTATCCAGACGCGGCTGTACTCGTGCACCCCGAATCACCCGCTAGCGTGGTCGAGCTTGCTGATCGAGTGGGTTCCACTACGCAAATTATCAATGCTGCCAGAGAGATGGATAACCCTCAGTTTATCGTCGCCACCGATCAGGGCATCTTCTATAAGCTTCAGCAGCAGGCACCGGATAAACAGTTCATTATTGCCCCAACCGCCGGTAATGGGGCTACCTGTCGCAGCTGCGCGAACTGCCCTTGGATGGCAATGAATGAGCTGGAGACGTTGGCCTCGGTGTTCGATCGCGATGATAACGAGATATTTGTAGATGCGGCGCTGGGAGAGCGAGCGATGTTACCCCTTCGTCGTATGCTGCAGTTTTCGGCGACCCGGACCGCGTCGCGTCGATAACTCTTCGGGCCTTGTCGCTCAAGCTGCTCAGGATTCGAGCATTTCTCGCATTTCCGCCACGTCATTGATGCGCTGATTAATCTTTGCGCTGGTGGTGTAGTCATTGCGCACCAGATCCAGGGCGTAGCGCAGCTGTTTGTCGGCCTGATCAAGTATCCCATTGAGGATGAAGTACTCAGCGCGGGCCTGGTGCAGACCAATAATATTGCCGGATAGTCCCTGAACTTCGGCAAGGAGATACCACAGGTAGGGATCATTAGGCTTACGCTTGCTCTGTTCCAGGAGCACTTCTTCGGCCACGTGCGCCTGCTGGTCCTGCATGAGCGCCTCTGCATAGGTCATGGTTAACGCATGATTACGCGGACTCAGCTTGAGTCTGGCGGCGAGTTTTTCTGCGGCACGATCGGGCTCGTTTCGTGCCATATCAATACGCGCATCGGCGATGATGTATTCCAGACGGTCCGGTTCTGCAGCCCAAATTGCATCCAGCTCCAGCGCCGCTTCGTCGCCACGTCCGGCATCTGTAAGCGCCAGAACAAGTCCGTAACGTGCCGCGGCGGTTGATCGTGGAGATCCATCGAGTTCTTTTCTAAATCTGGCAGCGGCTTCTTCTGGCGTGTCTGCCAGCTGATTGAGCACCCGGGCACGCATGAGCTGGTAGTCCAGCTTTGCGGGACGAATCTGCTTGGGGTACTGACGGGCGCGGTTGCGTGTATCTGCAATACGGTTCTCCGACAGTGGGTGCGTGCGCAAAAACTCCGGAATTCGACTGCCCGTGGCGTAGCGGGAGGCTTGCAGCATGCGATCAAACATCGAAGAAGCAGCATGCGGGTCCATGCCGGCATCAACGATCGTCTGCATAGCTACCCGGTCCGCCTCCGATTCGTTACTTCTTGAGTAGCGTAAGGCCGAGTCTTGTGCAGCCGCTTGAGCGGCAGCGAGGGCTGCCATGCCCGCATCGCCTCCTGCGGTCGCCATAAGGACAAAGCCCGCGAGCATTGCTGCGAGCGTCAAGGGCTGCTGCGTCTTGGCAAACTCCACGCGGCGCGAAAAGTGCCGTTGGCTGAGATGAGCGATCTCATGGGCAATGACGGTAGCTAACTCATCTTCTGTTTGGGCATGCAGTAGCAAGCCGTTATGGATACCGATCACCCCACCGGGCACAGCAAAGGCGTTGATAGCCGCGTTGTCGACCACCACCAGCTCGAGGCGCCGATCCTCAAGCTCGCTCTCTGCGGCAAGTCGAAATATCAGGTCTTCCAGATAACTAAAGAGCAGGGGGTCATTGACCGTCGCCACCTGACTTCGGAAAACTCGCAGCCAAGCTCTACCCAGCTGATATTCGTATTCCGCCGAGAACAAGCTAGTGCTGGATTCGCCAAGGTTAGGGATCTTGAGTTTTTCTGTTCTCTGCGCCTGAGCCGGGGTGGTGGCGCACAGCAATGCCACCGACACCCAGATTACAAAGAGTCGGCTCCAGCTTTGCGGATCAAAAAGGCCGCGTGTAGGTTTGGTAGCGGTCATCAGCATGCAGTATTCTACGCGAGTCAGGCCGGCGTCGATTTGCCGTGGGCTCATAAATCTTTTGGACGATCTGCGGGCTGGAAAGTTCGCAGAAGTTCTTGCCAAATTTCGGCGCAGCTCATGGCGCCACCAACAGGGATATCTGTCTTTTGAGCGGTGAACAAGCATCGAGCGCGGGAATAGGTCATGATGCCGATGCACAGGTAGACGCTCGGGGTCACCGTTGCCCCATGCCTCTACTGATGGCGAAGCGAGGGCTTAATGGCCTTGAGGTCGGTCAGACGCTGCATTTGATCTCTACGGATGCAGGCTCACGACGGGATTTCGAAGTGTTTGCGAAACAGAGTGGACACGAACTGCTCAAAGCCTTGGATAGGGATGATGAATTTCACTTTTTGCTGCGAAAGAACTAACCATGCTTGAGATTTTCAACAAGTGGTACGAGCGGTATCTCTTCGAAGAAGAGTCAGTGCTCCTGCTTGTGCTGATATTTCTGTCATTGGTGCTCCTTGCAACCATTGGCGATATTCTTGCGCCATTGCTGGCCTCTATAGTCCTGGCCTATCTGGTGCAGGGTGTGGTGAATTTGCTCTGCCGTCTGGGCCTACCTCCATGGCTTGGTTTTTTTCTCGCGTTTACTGTTTTTATGGGCGCTTTTTTCGCTGTTTTGCTGGGTCTTTTGCCGCTCGTATGGCGCCAGTCCGTCGGACTGATTACTGAAATTCCGCGCATGATTGATCAGGGGCGGGATTTACTCGAAGTGCTCCCGGGACGTTACCCGGAGGTGTTTAGCCAAACACAGATCGATCAGTTGCTGGCTGGGGTTCAGGGAGAGATCGCCGGTCTGGGTCAGAAAGTGGTGACCATGACCTTGGCGCGTATTCCAGGCTTTATGACTATCGCGGTGTATATAGTGCTCGTGCCGATTATCGTGTTTTTCCTGCTCAAGGACAGAAATCAGATAACGCGCTGGGTCGCGGCATTCCTCCCGGAAAAACGGCCCTTGCTTGACCGAATATGGGCAGAAATGAACGTGCAGTTTTCGAACTATGCCCGCGGCAAAATGGTAGAAATCATCATTGTTGGTGCGGCAAGTTACGTCAGTTTTACGGGCCTTGGCTTGCGCTACGCCGCTCTGCTCGGGTTGTTGGTAGGGCTTTCGGTGATTATTCCTTACATCGGCGCCTTTATCGTGACGGTTCCGGTAGCGGCGGTGGCACTGTTTCAGTGGGGCGTGGCGCCGGAATTTTATTGGGTCCTTGCGGTCTATCTTGTTATACAAATTTTGGACGGCAACGTATTGGTGCCCCTGTTGTTTTCAGAAGCCGTTAACCTTCATCCCGTCGCGATTATTGTGGCGGTGCTGTTTTTTGGTGGTATTTGGGGGCTTTGGGGCGTGTTTTTCGCGATACCCCTGGCGACTCTGATCAAGGCGGTTATTAACGCCTGGCCCAAGCGTGAAGCCGTCGCTGGACCCAATCCTCTAGCTGATTCTGCGGAGTAAAATTATGCAAATCCGAATCACCGCGATCCGCGCGGTGCAGGTGAGTCTGTTGGCGTTTGCCGGGCTTTTGGCAGCCTGCGCGGCCCCGGAGCTACCGTTCCTCTCCAAGGCTCCAGCGCAAAGCCCCAACGATCGCTTTGCCTACCGTTTGATAACCCTGGATAATGGGCTAAAAACCCTGCTGGTGTCTAACCCCGATACGGCCAAAGCCGCCGCATCGCTGGACGTGCAGGTGGGTAGTGGTGATAACCCGGATGGCCGAGGTGGTTTGGCTCACTTTCTGGAGCACATGTTGTTTCTGGGCACAGAAAAATACCCGGATGCAGCGGAGTACGAACAGTTTGTCACTGAACACGGTGGTTCGCGTAACGCCTACACCAGTTTTGAGCACACCAATTACTTTTTTGATATCGACGCCGAATACCTGCCCGATGCGCTGGATCGCTTTGCACAGTTCTTTATAGCGCCCAATTTCGATGAAGCTTACGTTAACCGTGAGCGCAATGCCGTGCAGGCCGAATATCAGATGGGTCTGAAGAACGATTCCCGGCGAGGTCTGGATGTGCTCCAGGCAGCGATGAATCCAGAGCACCCCTTTAGCCAGTTTGCCGTGGGCAGTCTGGAAAGTCTGGCTGATCGTCCCGATTCCAGTGTTCGCGACGAGCTGCTGAAGTTTTATGCGGCGCATTACTCCGCCGACATCATGCGACTGGTTGTTTTGGGTCGCGAGCCGCTGGATGCCTTGGAGGACATGGCCAGGGAGATGTTCTCCGCCGTACCCAATCGCGGCGTTGAATTGGAGATGATCGACGAGCCCTTGTTTGTCGATTCCTCGCTTCCGATGCTCGTGAAAATCAAGCCTCAGGGAACGCTGCGGCAGCTGGAGGTGAACTTTCAGACGCCGGATTATCGCGGGGATTACAAGGTTAAGCCCATGAGCTATGTGTCCAACCTTGTGGGCCATGAAGGCGAGGGGAGCTTACTCTCGCTGCTCAAGCGCGAGGGCTTGGCCGATGCCTTGTCTTCGGGAACGGGTCTCAGTTGGCGCGGTGGTGGGATGCCATCGGTCACCATCAGTCTCACGGAAAAGGGCGTTGCTGAGTACGAGCGGGTGCTTCAGGCCGTATTTGCGTATCTCGATATGCTCAGGGCCCAGGAGCCCCAGGAGTGGCTGTACCAGGAGCAGGCAGCGGTCGCCGAGTTAGGGTTTCGTTTTCGGGAGCCATCGGCGCCGATGGGCTATGTCAGTAGGCTCAGCAATGCTATGCACTACTACAGCGATGAGGATCTACTTGAGGGTCCTTATCTGATGAGCGACTTTGACGACTCGATGATTCGCGAGGCACTGGAGCTGCTGACGCCGAGTAAGGCGCAGATCGTGCTCACGGCTCCCGAGGTGAGCACTGATCGAGAGTCACCCTACTACGGTGTGCCCTATAGCGAGTTGGGTCCCGAGGCGTTGATGTTATCGCGCTGGCAATCCGACGACCTGAGTGGTTTGCATTTGCCGGCTGCAAATCCTTTTATCGCTGAAGACGTGGAGCTCATTGCGCTTAGCGATGACAATCCCGCATTACCGGAGTTACGGGTAGATCAGGCGCGGAAAAAGCTGTGGTTTAAGCAGGGCGAGGATTTTCGGGTGCCGAAAGGCGCTATGTATGTGAGTTTCCGCTCGCCCTTGGTGGCAGCTACCCCAGAGCAGAAGGCAGCTTCAGCGCTTTACACCCGCATGGTTAACGACGCGGTGCGCGAGTACACCTATCCGGCTTTGCTAGCCGGGCTAGGCTTCAATTTTTACAACCACGCCCAAGGTATCAGCATGCGGGTAAGTGGTTACAACGACAAGCAGTTTACTTTGCTACAGGAATTGTTAAGCAAAATTGCCGAGCAGGAGTTTGATCCAGCGCGCTTTGAACGCATTCGCCGGGATCTGGTGCTCGGCCTGCAAAACACCATCGCACGGCGACCCAGTTCTCAGCTTATGGATGACCTCCGGCGCGCGCTGGGGAGTGGGGCCTATGATGAGCCTGTGCTCATTGAGGCCCTGGAGGCGCTCGATGTAGACAGCATGGGTGCCTACCGCGATGAATTCTGGCAGTCGGTGAAAGCCGAAGGGATGTTGTACGGGAACTACGCCCCCGACGATGTTCAGCGGATGTCAGCGACCCTCGATTTGGTGCTCGAGGACGGGGATGGGCAGCCAGCTATGGCGCCTGAGGTCTTAAGCCTTGCGAAAGGCGAAGCCCTGGAGCTGCGTTCACAGATTGAGCACAACGATGCGGTTGTTGCCTGGTATCTGCAGGGAGCCGGGCAAACCTGGCGTGATCGCGCGATGGTCGCGCTTACGGCGCAAGTGACTGAGTCGGGGTTCTTTCAGCAGCTGCGCACGGAGCAACAGCTGGGTTACATTGCCTCGAGTTTTTACTGGCCGCAATACGATGTACCGGGGCTGTTACTCCTCATCCAATCACCTTCGCACTCCGCAGCTCATGTATATGGCGCCATGCAGGAGTTTCTTGTGGGAACCCTCGAGGACATTACCGCTGAGCAGTTCGACCGACATCGTCAGGCACTGATCAACGCAACACTCAAGCCGCAGGAGAATCTGGGCGAGCGTGCAGAGTTCTACTGGCAATCTATTGCAACGCGGGAATGGGCTTTCGATAGTCCCCAGCAGATGGCCGCGGCCGTAGAGACCATCAGCTTCGAAGAATGGCAGCAGTCCTACCGCAAATTGTTTCTAGAGCAGCCGCGCTCACTGCTGTCCTTGAGTCCCGGGGCAATGGGCGAGACACCCGAATCCGACAACCGTGTTTTTGACAGTCCGGAGACGCTGCGAGCGGACCACGAGATCCTTAGGATCGATTTATCGCCGTTGTGAGATAGAGCTGGCAACGCAGGGCCCGCAGGGTGCGGGGTGCTGCGTTGCTACACATGGAATCAGGGCATTATAGTTCCATAACAGAACTAATTAAGCGAAAACAAAGGCTTGTGATCAAAATTTAGACACCGTATTATCTCGCGCAGTGTGCTCGGGGCCGGTAATACGCCTGAGTTAATTCTAATAAAGAACTAACTAGCGTTTCAGTGGCGACTTTACTGCGTCTATGTAGAGTCTGTCGTCAGGTAGCGCTGACGGGACCTTTGCAATGATCGACGATAACGACCCTATCGAAACACGGGAATGGCTGGACTCACTGGACAGCGTGGTTCGAGAGGCCGGCGACAGTCGCGCCCGCTACCTCATGATTCAACTGGCGAAGCACGCCGTTGATACGGGAGTACCTCTCCCGCCATCGATAACAACACCCTTCAGAAACACCATCAGTCCCGAGGATGAAAAGCCCATGCCGGGCGATTTGTTCATGGAGCGGCGGATTCGCTCTCTGGTGCGTTGGAACGCGCTGGCCATGGTGATGCGCGCCAACGACAACGACGAGGGTCTGGGCGGACACATCAGTAGCTTTTCGTCCTCCGCCACGCTGTATGACGTGGGATGCAATTACTTTTTCCGGGGAGCCGAAGATGGTCACCCTGGTGATCTGGTCTTTTACCAAGGTCACAGCGCCCCCGGAATGTATGCGCGCTCTTATCTTGAAGGTCGATTGGACGAAGATCAGCTGGACAACTTCCGCCGCGAAGTCGACGGCAATGGCTTGTCGTCTTATCCGCACCCCTGGCTGATGCCTGACTACTGGCAGTTCCCCACGGTTTCCATGGGGCTGGGTCCGATTCAGGCCATTTATCAAGCCAGGGTCATGAAGTATCAAAGCGACCGCGGTCTCCTTGACCAGAAGGATCGCAACGTGTGGTGCTTTATGGGTGACGGTGAGTGCGATGAGCCTGAGTCTCTCGGCGCTATCTCTTTGGCTGGTCGCGAAAAGCTCGGCAATCTGATCTTTGTTGTGAACTGCAACCTCCAACGTCTTGATGGCCCGGTGCGCGGTAACGGGAAGATTATTCAGGAACTCGAAGGTGTATTCCGGGGCGCTGGCTGGGATTGCACTAAGGTTATTTGGGGTCGCAAGTGGGATCCGCTGCTGGAGCGCGACGAGTCCGGCATGCTGCAAAAGCGTATGGACGAAGTCTGTGACGGCGAGTTGCAGAACTACAAGTACAACGGCGGGGCTTACACCCGGGAGCACTTCTTTGGTAAGTACCCCGAGTCCCTGGATCTGGTAAAAGATCTTTCCGACGACGACATCATGTATCTCAATCGTGGTGGTCACGACCCCTACAAGGTTTACGCGGCTTACGCGAAGGCCGCTGAGCAGTTCGAACGTCCTACGGTGATCCTCGCGATGACTGTGAAGGGCTACGGTACCGGCGAAGCGGGCGAGGCAAGTAACGAAACGCACTCCCTCAAAAAGCTGGACATGGATGCGCTGAAAGCGTTCCGCGATCGCTTTGCGATTCCCATTGATGATAAGGATTTGGCGTCGGTTCCTTATTACCGGCCCGACGAAAACAGCCCAGAGATGCGCTACATGCGCGAGCGCCGTCGTGAACTGGGAGGATGCATACCCTCCCGTCGCAGTGAGGCACAGGTTTTACCGGTTCCGGGTCTGGATGCTTTCTCTGCGCAAACAAAGAGCAGCGGTGATCGCCAGGCTTCTACCACCATGGCGTTTGTACGCATTCTGTCGACCCTCGCAAAGGACAAAGCCATCGGCCATCGCGTGGTGCCTATCGTGCCTGACGAAGCACGAACCTTTGGCATGGAAGGCATGTTCCGACAGCTGGGTATCTACTCCTCTGTGGGGCAGCGTTACACCCCTCATGATTCCGATCAGATCATGTACTACAAAGAAGACATCAAGGGGCAGATTCTCGAAGAGGGTATCAACGAAGCGGGAGCGGGTTCGGCGTGGCTTGCAGCGGCGACCTCTTATAGCACCAGCAATTTCCCCATGGTGCCTTTCTATATCTTTTACTCCATGTTCGGGTTCCAACGGATCGGTGACCTGCTGTGGGCAGCGGGCGATAGCCAGGCCCGGGGCTTTCTAATGGGGGCGACCTCGGGACGCACGACACTGAACGGAGAGGGTCTGCAGCATCAGGACGGCCATAGCCTCCTTCTGGCATCGACCATCCCTAACTGCGTGAGTTACGACCCTACCTACGCCTATGAGCTGGCGGTCATCATTCAGGATGGCATGCGTCGCATGTATTCCGAGCGCGAAAACCGCTTTTATTACATCACCACCATGAACGAGAACTATCCTCAGCCGGCAATGCCCGAAGGTTCAGAAACCGGCATTGTGAAGGGTATGTATCGCCTAAAGAGCGCCGAGGGCGACGTGCCTCGAGTACGACTCTGCGGTGCGGGCACCATTTTGCGTGAAGTAGAGGCGGCAGCAGAAATACTCCGCAATGACTACGGCGTGGATGCCGAGGTGTGGAGCTTACCGAGTATCAATGAGCTGCAACGGGACGGTAAGCAGGTTGAGCGCTGGAACATGTTGAATCCCGGTGAGGAACCCCGCACGGCCTTTTTCACCGAGCAATTGCAGGATAACGATGCGCCGGTGGTGATAGCGACGGATTACATGAAGAGCTTTGCCGAGCAGCTCCGTTCGGTATGCCCTGCGCCGCTGTATGTGCTGGGTACTGACGGCTTTGGTCGCAGTGATACCCGCGCCAAGCTACGGCACTTCTTTGAAGTGAGTCGCGAGTTTGTCGTATTGGCCGCATTGACCGCTCTTTCGGCGCGAGGCGAATACAGTGCGGCAGATGTTGCGTCTGCACGAGATGCCTTGGGAATCGATCCCAATAAAGTCGACCCCACAACAATATAAAAGTCGTTGAGACAGCGCCGAAAACGCGCCGAGTGAGGAGAGAGTCCGTGGCACAGGAAACAGTCCTAGTCCCTGATATTGGCGGTTCAGACGCTGCCGAAGTCGTCGAAGTACTGGTGAGTCCCGGCGATGTCGTCGAAGTTGATCAAGGGCTATTGGTGCTCGAATCTGACAAAGCGTCGATGGAAATTCCTTCCACTGTGGCGGGCACGGTCGTCGAAGTCCTTGCCAGCGAAGGTGATGAGTTGGCAGAGGGTGCGACGGTAGCGGTGATCGAAACAACGGATGCCGGTGTTCAAGAAGCCCAAGCACCTGAGCAGGCGGCTGAGGCCAGTGGTCAAGCCAAAGCGGATGAGGCGCCCGCTGAGTCAACTCCCCAGGAACCCCTTAGCGCAGAGCCAGCGCCCGCAGCCGCTCAGACGATGGATGTACCTGTACCGGATATCGGCACCGATGAAGAGGTTGATCTTATCGAGTTGTCCGTCAGCGTAGGGGATAGCGTTGCCGAGGGTGACACCCTGGTTGTGCTGGAGACGGATAAAGCTTCGATGGAAGTGCCGTCACCCGCGTCGGGCGTTGTAAAAGCGCTGTGCGTCGACGAGGGCCAGCAGGTTAAACAGGGCGATGTGATTCTGGTGCTTGATGCTGTCGTTGAGTCGAGTGCAGCTACAGCGACCGCAGCGCCGGTGACCTCAGAGGGCGAGACCCGTGCAAGCGCTCCGGCCGCAGCTCCAGTCGCTGCTGCGGCAGCGGAAAAACCAGCGAAGGCATCCAAGGCCGAGACAGCGGCCAGCTCAAGCGGTAAAGGGGTTTACGCGGGGCCGGCGGTTCGACGGCTTGCGAGGGAGTTTGGTGTTCCCCTTGGTTCTGTAAAGAGCAGCGGTCCGCGGGGACGCATTCTCAAAGAAGATCTCCACGAATACGTGAGCCGAGCGCTTGCTGCCAATGAAGCGGGCGGAGGTGGCGCAGGCATTCCGGCAGTTCCCGATGTCGACTTCTCGTCCTTTGGTCCCGTAGAGGTAGTCGAGCGAAGCAAGATCGATAAGGTTACCGCGGCCAATATGCAGCGTAGCTGGTTGAACGTGCCTCACGTTACGCAGTTTGATGACGCCGACATTACTGAAATGGAGTCATTCAGAAAGTCCTTAAAGGCCGAAGCCGAGAAGCGCGGAACGCGCCTCACGCCGCTGCCGTTTTTGCTCAAAGCCTGCGCGGTGGCCCTCAAAAACAACGAGAAATTGAATTCCTCTCTAAGCGATGGTGGCAGCACGCTCACCTACAAGCGCTATGTGCATATTGGTATGGCGGTAGATACGCCGGCGGGACTCGTAGTGCCGGTCATTCGCGATGTTGATCAAAAGACGCTTTGGGAACTTGCTGACGAGGTGATTGAGCTGGCGGGCAAAGCGCGGGAGCGCAAGCTCAAGCCCGCAGAGATGCAGGGTGGGGGCTTTACTATATCGAGTCTTGGCTCAATCGGTGGGCGAGGCTTTACACCTATTGTCAATGCACCCGAGGTGGCCATCCTTGGAGTCAGTCGTGCAGATACCCAGCCGGTTTGGGACGGGCAGGCCTTTCAGCCTCGCTTGCAATTGCCTCTGGGGCTCTCTTACGATCATCGGGTGGTCAATGGTGGTGACGCTGGCCGTTTTCTTACCGAACTTTGTCAGCTTCTTGGGGATATTCGTAAACTCTTACTCTGACAGTGTCTGATTCATCGAGCAGCGTGAAACCATGGCAGCGTGGCTTCCTTGATTCGCATCGCCTGCCCGATAGTTATCTGTCTATAGCGGAGCGGTTTTTTGAGCCCCTTGCAGGGCTAATCGCGGCGCATCGTAAACAGCGTGGCTCTACTCTTCGGGTTGCCCTTAACGGCAGCCAGGGTTCAGGTAAAAGTACCCTGGGTGAATATCTCTGCGTGTGCCTGGCTGAGGAGTATGGCTTTTCTGCGGTCGCGCTGTCCCTGGACGACTTTTATCTCACCCGCGCCGAGCGCCTTGTTCTTGCTGACAAAGTACACCCTCTATTGAAGACCCGCGGCGTCCCCGGGACTCATGACGTAACGCTATTGCGCGATGTGCTCCAGGCCCTGGGCCAAGCCGCAGAGGAGCCGGTGCTTGTCCCGCGCTTTGACAAATCCACCGATGATCGAGCACCCCAAGAAGCATGGACACGGTGCAACGCGCCTGTGGATGTCATCATTTTGGAGGGCTGGTGTCTTGGTGCCCGCAGTGAACTCCCGGACGCACTCGCCGCGCCCATAAACACGCTAGAGCGTGAAGAGGATCCGGACTCGCAATGGCGCAACTACTCTAACCAGCAGCTGAAAGATCAGTACGAATCGCTGTATGACGCGCTTGATTTTTGGATCATGCTTGCCGCGCCCGGCTTCGAACAAGTCCTCCGCTGGCGCGCGGAGCAGGAACAGAAGCTTCGAGATGCGGTGGGAGGCCAAGGCGACGGCCTCATGGATGACGCTGCGCTTAGCCGCTTTGTGCAGCATTTTGAGCGTTACACGCGTCAATGTCTGAGCGACTTGCCAGAGCGCGCCGATGTACTCTTGCGTATGGATGCTGATCGAAAAATCATCGGAGCAAAAGGCCTGGAGGCTGGCGCTTGAGTACTGTCGTTCATCTTGTTGTTACCGATCTGGATGGCTCTCTACTGGATCACCACGACTATAGCAATGAGCCTGCGAAACCCGTGCTGCAGTTGCTGGAGGCGATGCGTATTCCGGTGATTTTGGCGTCGAGTAAAACTCGCGCGGAGATGCTTGAGCTGCGAGAAGAGTTGGGCAACGAGCATCCGTTTATCGTCGAGAACGGCGCCGCTATTTGTATACCCGAGCGCTACTTTCAGAAACAACCCGAAGGTACTGAACTTAGACAGGGCCACTGGATTAGAGAGCTGGCGCCATCTCGTATGCATTGGAAAAGCGCTTTGGACGACCTCCGTTCTCAGATGCCCGATAGCTTCATGGATTTCGCGACAGCAGGATCCGCAGGCATCATGGAGATGACCGGGCTTAGCGCGGAAAAGGCCGGTCTCGCCAATGAGCGCGAGTACAGTGAGCCGGTGCAGTGGCGGGGTACGGAGCGGGATCTCGGTGAGTTTCTGCAGGCGCTCACTGCAGCGGGCGCCAGAGTGCTCAAAGGAGGGCGCTTCTATAGCGTGTCGGGTGATTGCGATAAAGGACAGGCATTGTTGTGGCTGCGGGAGCAATACGCGCTGGCGGCCAGTGCCTCGGCTGTTTATGATCTGGCAGTAGGGGATGGCGAGAACGATGTCCCCATGCTCGAAGTCGCCCATCAAGCTTTACAGATTCCTGCGCATGATCGTGCGCTGCCGGTACTTGAACGGGGTGATGGCGTTATCGTTGGCGAGGGTTACGGACCAGATGCCTGGTCCATGGGGGTGCGTGAATGGTTGCGTGGCCTGTATCAGTTGCGTGAGGAAGTTTAAGCATGGCGGATTTTTACCAGAACGGCATCATCACTACCTTGCACAATCTTTCCCGCCGGCCCGTGGACGAGCTGGAAGCGGAACTGGTCGGGTTTAGTAAATCGCGGCCCATGGGTCTGCTCCTACCGTCGCTTTATTCAGAGCTCCAGGGCGAAGCCTTACCGCGCATCGTCGATCACTTGGCGCAGGTGCCCTACCTCGAGCAAATTGTCATCGGCCTGGATCGCGCGACCGAGGACGAGTACAGAGACGCTCTCAAGTTTTTCTCCCGACTTCCTCAGCCCCATCGCGTGCTTTGGAATGACGGCCCCCGCCTTAAAGCGATCGATGAAGAGCTTCGGCAAATGGATCTGGCGCCGCGAGAGCTCGGCAAAGGCCGCAACGTCTGGTATTGCATGGGATACCTTCTGGCAGCGGATCGCGTGGAGTCCATCGCACTGCACGATTGTGATGTGCTCACCTACGATCGCACGCTCCTCGCCAAACTGATTTATCCCGTGGCCAATCCCAACTTCAACTACGAGTTCTGCAAGGGGTATTACGCGCGGGTGGCGAACGGAAAAATCAACGGCAGGGTTAGTCGGCTCCTGGTGACACCCTTGCTCCGGGCACTCAAAAAGACGCAGGGTGACATGGAGTACATCAATTACATGGATAGTTTTCGCTACCCTCTGGCGGGGGAGTTCTCCTTCCGCCGCGATGTACTCAATGATCTACGCATTCCCAGCGACTGGGGTCTCGAGATCGGCGTGCTGTCGGAGATGCATCGCAACTACGCGAATAATCGACTTTGTCAGGTCGACATTGCGGACAACTACGATCACAAACATCAAAAGCTATCGGCAGATGACGCCTCTGCGGGCTTATCGCGCATGTCCATCGACATCAGCAAAGCCCTGTTTCGCAAGCTTGCTACGCGCGGCGTGGTGTTTAGCGCGGAGAGTTTTCGCACACTGAAGGCCAGCTATTACCGCGTCGCATTGGATTTTGTTGAGACCTATCACAATGATGCAGTAATGAACGGACTCGAATATGATTTGCACAGTGAGGAGCGAGCGGTGGAGCTCTTTGCTGAAAATATTATGAAGGCTGGTGAGGCCTTTCTGGATCGGCCCATGGAGCGGCCATTTATTCCGAGTTGGTCTCGGGTAAGCAGCGCAATGCCTAGCGTTCGAGAGCGTTTGTTGCAGGCAGTGGAAGAGGACACCGCGGAGTATGCCCCCAGCTGAGCATTCAGGCTTCCATGACGGCCGTCATGAGCATCGTTCCGGCTTAAGCGACCGGGTAGCCCAACAGCTTTCGGTAATTTATGCAGGGGGCGAAGTGACTCCAGAAATGGCGTCCCTTGCCAAGCAGCTGCTGGGGATTATGCGGCTGCAGGATGATATGCCCCAGCCGGACCAACATCACAATCACTGGGATCAACGCGATGCGCTGATGATCACTTACGGGGACAGCATCCTAAAAGCTGATGAAGCTCCCCTGCAGACGCTTAAGTACTGGCTGGACCACTATGCCGATGGCTGTATTACCGGCGTTCACATATTGCCTTTTTGTCCCTGGAGCTCTGACGACGGATTTTCCGTCATCGACTATCTGCAGGTAAACGAGTCACTGGGCGACTGGGATGACGTGCTTGCCATTGGTGCTAAGTACAATCTCATGGGAGACCTGGTAATCAATCACTGCTCCAGCGAAAGCGAGTGGTTCGCCAATTTTTTGCGCAACGAAGAGCCGGGCAAGGATTATTTTGCCACGGCATCGCCAAGAGATGACCTGTCTTTGGTGGTGCGGCCTCGCACGTCGCCGCTCCTTCGCGAGGTAGAGGCCATCGATGGCACCCGGCACGTTTGGTGCACCTTTAGCCATGACCAGGTTGATCTCAATTTTCGTAATCCCGAAGTACTCAAGCGAATGGTCGAGATCATCCGTCACTATCTCGACAATGGCGTGCGAATTTTTCGTCTGGACGCTGTGGCCTTTCTTTGGAAAAAGCCCGGCACCAGTTCTCTAAACCTGCGCAAGACCCATGAAATTGTCCGCTTGCTGCGTACGCTCATTGAGCACGCCCGCGGCGATGCCATGATCATTACCGAAACCAATATCCCCAATCAGGAGAACCTTTCCTACTTTGGTAATGGCAATGAGGCGCACTGTGTTTACAACTTTTCACTACCGCCGCTGCTGGTGAACACCCTGGTGACCGGAGACTGCTTTTATCTCAAGCAGTGGATGATGAGCATGCCGCCACCGCAGCACGGGACTGCTTACTTCAATTTCATTGCCTCCCACGACGGCATTGGGCTGCGACCCGCAGAAGGCCTGCTCTCCGATGAAGAGTTGCAAACGCTCATCAGCACCATGCGGCGCTTTGGGGGGTATGTGTCCTATCGTGCGCTGGAAAACGGCCAGAACAAGCCCTACGAGATAAATATTGCCCTCATTGATGCGCTCCAGGGAACCACGTCCGGGGCTGATGAGTTTGGCCTCAGGCGCTTTGTTTGCGCTCACGCGATTATGTTCGGGCTGGAAGGCATTCCTGGCATTTACATCCACAGCCTTGTGGGTACCCGAAACGACCTGAAGCGTCTCGAAAGCACCGGGCAGAATCGGGCGATTAATCGACACCAATGGCAATTGGATGAATTGGAGGCGCAGCTTGCAGATGCCCACTCTGATCACGCACAGGTGTTTAGCGGCATCATGGAGCTCTTGGCCATTCGGCAGAAACAGTCGGCTTTTCATCCCAACGCCACCCAGTTCACGCTGCATTTGGGATCTACGTTGTTTGGGTTTTGGCGTCAAAGCTCAGACCGGCGTCAGAGCATTTTTTGCATTACTAATGTCAGCAATGAGGCTGAGTATCTCCAGCTAAGCGACATCAATCTCATCGAGGCGCAAGACTGGTCTGACCTGATCTCCGGGGCGGACTGCAATACGCAGCAGATTCTCCTTGAGCCTTATCAGACTGTCTGGATTAGCAACCGCCTGGAACACCGCTAGCGCTAGTTTCCCTGTGTTAGAATTTTGCGCCTTTGCTGACAGACTGGGCGGGCGTGTAGCCGCCTGTGAAAAGAGTCTTAGGCCCGTTACGGAATGAGATAAGAGAGAGTAGCGCTGTATGGTCATTAAACCCCGCGTTCGCGGTTTTCTTTGCACCACCACACACCCAGTAGGTTGCGCGGAAAACGTGCGCCGACAAATCGCTTATGTGCGTGCCAACGGCGATGTCGCCAACGGACCCAAGCGAGTGCTGGTTATTGGCTCGTCGACGGGGTACGGCCTTGCGTCAAGAATCGTGTCAGCTTTTGGTAGCGGTGCTGAAACCCTCGGCGTGTTCTTTGAGAAGGAAGGCACGGAGCGCAAGGCGGGCACTGCGGGCTGGTACAACTCAGCGGCTTTTCATGCCGAAGCTGAGGCTGCGGGTTTGTATGCCAAAAGCATCAATGGCGATGCCTTTAGTGATGAGATCAAGGAGCGGGCGATCGAAGAGATTCGTGCCCACATGGGGCAGGTTGATCTGGTGGTATACAGCCTGGCGTCTCCGCGCAGACAGCACCCTCGCACTGGCGAAGTCCATAGCTCTACGCTCAAACCCATTGGCAGCGCGACCACGCAAAAAGGGATCAATACCGATAAGGGCGAGATTCAGGAGTTTCATCTAGAGCCTGCAAGCCAGGAAGAAATTGATAACACCGTGGCGGTGATGGGCGGAGAAGACTGGCAGTTCTGGATTGAGGCTTTGGATGAAGCGGGCGTTCTGGCGGACGGTTCGAAGACTACGGCGTACACCTATGTGGGCGAAAAACTCACCTGGGACATCTACTGGCACGGCACGATTGGTGCTGCCAAAAAAGACCTGGATCGTCGCGTCCTGGATATTCGAGAGCGTCTGGCTGCCAAAGGTGGAGACGCGCGTGTATCCGTGCTCAAGGCGGTTGTGACCCAGGCGAGTGCTGCGATACCGGCCATGCCTATTTATCTTGCGATTCTTTTTAAAGTCATGAAAGAGCAGGGTACTCACGAGGGATGCATCGAGCAGGTGGACGGACTGTTTCGCGACTCGCTGTATGCAGCAACCCCACAGCTTGACGACGAAGGACGCTTGCGCGCGGATGGCAAAGAGTTAGACCCAGCAGTGCAAGCTGCGGTGGGTGAGCTTTGGGAGCAGGTAGCGACGGATAACCTGCACGAGCTCTCGGACTTTGCCGGTTATCGCCGGGAGTTCCTGCAGCTTTTCGGCTTTGAGGTCGATGGCGTCGACTATGACGCGGACGTCGATCCCCTTGTCCCCATTAGTCAGTTAGTCTGAAATGCTGGAGCACGGAAAGCCCTGGCGGCTGAGCCCCCGCGTTCGTCGGCTAGTTGCGCCAAATCCGGGCGCGATGACGGGTCCGGGAACCAACACCTACCTACTCGGTGATGAAGACGTGATCGTCCTTGACCCGGGTCCTGCTATTGATTCGCACATCGATGCTATTTTGGCTGCGGGTGATGGAAAGATTCGCACCATCGTTTGCACCCACACGCATCCTGATCACTCACCCGCATGGAAAGCTGTGGCCGAGGCTACGGGAGCGACGGTGATAGGTGCACTACCCGAGGGGGATGACCATCAGGATGAGACATTCAGTCCTGATGTGACCCTTGAGCACGAATACTGTTTGAAAACCGATGAACTCTCTCTTGTAGCGCTGCACACCCCGGGACACGTCAGCAATCACTACTGTTTTCTCCTCGAAGAGGAGGGGATGCTATTTGCCGGTGATCACGTCATGAACGGCAGCACCGTGGTGATTATCCCTCCGGGAGGCGATATGCAGGCTTATATTGCCGCCTTGGAGATGCTTCTTGATTACCCGCTGCAGTGCATAGCTCCGGGTCATGGCGAATTGATCGATGACAGCCGCGCCGAGATAGAGGGACTGGTTGCTCATCGTCTGGCCCGCGAAGCCAAAGTCCTCTCAGGACTCAAGGCTCTGCAAATTTGCGATCTGGATGCGCTGGTAAAGACTGTGTATGACGATGTGGATCCGGCGCTGCACCCCTGGGCAAAGCTGTCCATGGAGGCGCATTTGATTAAACTTGAGCGCGAAGAGTTGGCTGGTCGTCGCGATGAGCAGTGGCTGGCGCTTTAGGTGCTTCTTTAGATGCTTAAGGTGCGTAAGTCTTGCCCCGGATGCTCTGGATACTTAAGAACGATAGCGATTGCAGAACAACTTTTTGACGGATTGAAAACGACCGTAGTCGTCTCGAATAGCTACACCTATAACTAGAGCCATATTTATAAAAATATCAGTTACACGAAGGAGCCCCCAATGAACGGTTTGATGATGGATGCCGCACTGACGATTACTTCAATTATGTCGCACGCTGAGAGGGTGCACGGTAATCAGGAGATCGTCTCTGTTACGCGCGACAATCCTCGGCATCGTTACACCTACAAAGATGCTTTTAAGCGCACGCGTCAGTTAGCCAATGGTATGGCAGCCTGGGGTCTCTCTCGGGGCGATCGCATAGCGACCCTCGCCTGGAACGACTATCGCCATTTCGAGACTTACTACGCAGCGGCTTGCAGCGGCTATGTGTGTCACACCATCAATCCCCGGCTGTTCCCAGAGCAGATCATCTACATCATTAATCACGCCGAAGATCAGGTAGTGTTTGTGGATGCAGACTTTCTTCCTCTGGTCGAGGCGGTTGCTGCGCAGTGTCCCAACGTACGTGAGTGGGTTGTGCTCACCAGCAAGGAGCATATGCCCGAGACCTCCTTGGAAAACGTATCCTGCTACGAAGATTTGGTCCACAGCCACTCAGATGTCTTTGACTGGCCGCAACTGGAAGAGAATGAGGCCTGCGCGCTCTGTTACACCTCGGGTACCACGGGTAACCCCAAAGGTGTCCTGTACTCTCATCGTTCCACCATGCTGCATGCCTACGCCACCCTGATGCCCGACGCTATGGGCCTGTCCAGTCGCGATGGTGTTTTGCCCATCGTGCCGATGTTTCACGTTAATGCCTGGGGTACGCCCTACGCCTGTCCCATGGTGGGAGCCAAGCTCGTATTCCCGGGTAACAAAATGGGTGATGGTGAGACGCTTGCTTCGCTGATCAATGACGAGAGCGTGACCATGTCTGCCGGCGTGCCCACCGTGTGGTTGGGACTTCTGGCGTATCTCAAGCAGTCGGGGATGACGGTAGAGACTCTGGATCGCGTCATTGTCGGCGGCGCGGCTTGTCCCCTCTCTGTGATGGAAGACTTTGACCGCTACGGTGTCGAGACCCGCGTAGGCTGGGGTATGACCGAGATGAGCCCCCTGGGATCTGTCAATGAATGTACGCCTGCTCGCGAGGAATACGGCGAAGAGCAGTTCGCCAAACAGCGTCTCAAGGCTGGCCGGCCCATCTTCGGTGTAGAAATGAAGATTGTGGACGATGAGGGCAAAGAGCTTCCCTGGGATGGAGAGGCTTTTGGTTCTCTTAAGGTTCGAGGTCCCTGGATATGCTCTAACTACTATGAGCTGGGTGAAGATTCCAGCGCGCACTCCGAGGATGGCTGGTTTGAGACCGGGGACGTTGCCACCATTGATCCTACCGGCTACATGGCGATCACCGACAGAACCAAGGATGTGATCAAGTCTGGTGGTGAGTGGATTTCGTCCATTGATGTAGAAAACGCCGCGACAGATCATCCAAAAGTCGCGGAAGCTGCGGTGATTGGTCGTTATCACCCCAAGTGGTCCGAACGCCCCTTGCTTGTCGTGGTGAAAGCGGCCGATGGTCAGGATCTGACGTCGGAGGACATGCTCGCCTGGTTCGACGGCAAGATTGCCAAGTGGTGGACGCCCGATGCGGTGGAGTTTGTGGACGAGTTGCCCCATGGCGCGACAGGAAAGATCCATAAAGTAGGGCTGCGTGAGCAGTTTAAAGACTACGAATTCTCAGTCGGATAAGGCCTGCCTTCACTGCGGTTGTTCCCCGGGTTAGCCGAAGCCCTGTGGTAAACTGCGGCGAATTAACTGGCCCCTGAGACGTCTCATGTAGGCGGACATAGGTTCCTAGCTGTGAATTCTCGGTCTTAGGGGTCGGGGTTAACGATCGGGTAATAAGGGTTTTAGACGGTGGCCACACAGAAACTCGGCGAAATTCTGGTTACACAGGGCAAGCTCTCTGCCCGTGATGTCGAGCGGAGTTTGCTGGCGCAGGCTGAAATGGGCGATCTGTTCGGCCGCGTTCTGGTAAAGTTGGGGCTGGTATCCGAGGCAGATGTGGCTCAGGCCCTGAGTGAACAACTTGCTATCCCTTTGCTGGCGGCCTCGGATTATCCAGAGACGCCGCCCGTGCCTGAGGGTCTCGCGCGCGAGTTCCTTGTTAGCAACAACGTGATTCCTGTGTCTGTGACGGACAATGAAGCGTCCTTTGCGGCGTCAGTGCCGCAAGACTCCTATGTCAGCAAAGCCCTGGCGATGGCGCTTGATCGGCCCATCAAACTGATGCTGGGCACGGACAGCGATATCTCGCGGGCACTGGAACAGATGCTCAGCGATAGTGCCTCAGACGAGGATGACGAAGAGGGGGTCGATCAGTTCGCCGGGCAAAGCGATGGTGAGTTCATCGAGCATCTTCGAGATCTAGCCAGTGAGGCTCCGGTCATTCGCTTGGTTAATCAGCTGATCCACCGGGCGCTGGATTTATCCGCGTCTGATATTCATATTGAGCCCTTTGAAGATGGTCTGCACCTGCGCTATCGCGTGGATGGCGTGTTACAGGATATGGCTGACCCTCCCGCGGCCAGTCTCGCTCCGGCTATCGCATCGCGTATTAAATTGCTGTCACATATGAACATCGCCGAGCGACGTCTCCCCCAGGATGGAAGAATCATGACCCGGGTCAAAGGGCACGAGCTGGATCTTCGCGTGTCGACGATTCCGACGGTGCATGGCGAAAGTATCGTGATGCGCGTACTCGATAGAGAAAGCATCCAACTGTCGCTTCCGGATATGGGGTTTAGTGAAGATACGTTGCTTCGCTATCAGCAATTGCTCGCGCGACCCCACGGCGTGCTGTTGGTAACAGGGCCCACGGGCTCCGGTAAGACGACCACCTTGTACGCGTCACTGGCCTCTATGGAAACACGGGATCGCAAGATTATTACCGTGGAGGACCCGGTCGAATATCAGCTTGCTGGGGTCAATCAGATACAGGTGCAGGCGCAGATAGAGCTGTCTTTTGCACGAGCACTGAGAGCCATCCTGCGGCAGGACCCTGACATTATCATGATCGGCGAGATGCGCGATGGCGAGACAGCGCAGATTGGGGTGCAGTCGGCACTCACCGGGCACCTGGTGCTGTCGACGCTCCACACCAACACCGCGGCGGGCGCTATTACCCGCCTCGAAGACATGGGTATCGAACGCTACCTGATAACGTCGTCAGTCAATGGCGTGCTTGCCCAGCGTCTGATTCGAACGTTGTGTAGCCACTGCAAAACGCCCGTCGAGCTGTCCGATACGCAAATTGCCCAGTGCGGCATCAAGCGCTTTTTACCCCCCGGCGAACGGACGGTGTTTGAGGCTCAGGGCTGCGAGCACTGTTTGCAGAGCGGCTATTCAGGGCGTACGGGCATTCACGAGCTGTTCCTCCTCGATGAAGATCTGCGCGGGGTTGTTCAATCGGGTGCGGATGCCTCCGAGCTACACGCCGCGGCGCGAACTCAAGGCATGATCACCCTTTATGAAGACGGGCTTCGCAAAGTGGTCGCGGGTGAGAGCTCCCTCGAGGAGGTCCTTCGGGTAACGCAGGATCAAAGTGAATCCGAGGATAGTGTGCCCACGGGTGCGTCGGCCGAAGTAAGCCGTATCCAGCCGATGCCGGCTTAGATTCATGGCGGTTTTCTACTACCGGGCGGTAGGGCGCGACGGAAAAACAGTGGATGGCACTTTAGAGGCCACTGGGCAGGAGCTTGCTTCCCGTCAGTTACGTGCGCGAGGGCTTACGCTCCTCTCTCTTAAGAGTGATGAAGCGGGTAGTGCGGTCGGGCGCAGCAGTGGTCGCCCACCGTCGCGGCAAGATGTTTTGTCTATGACCACTGAGCTTGCGGTACTCCTCCGCGCCGGTTTGCCATTGGATCGCTCCCTTAAGGTTTTGATTGAGATGGCATCGCTGCCCTCTATGAGCGCACTCCTTTCCGATGTGCTCAAGTCGGTAAAAGGCGGTAAAGCCCTGAGCGTTTCTTTGGAGCCCTACGCCGACCTCTTTGGACGCTTTTACCTCAGTATGCTGCGAAGCGGTGAAGCCAGTGGTGAAATGTCTGCGGTACTGGATCGGCTGGTAGCGCATCTGGAAGAGTCCAAGGCGACCCGCGATAGCGTTGTTTCTGCGCTGATTTATCCGGCCATCTTGTTCGTCGTCGCCGTGCTTTCTATCGTGGTGATGCTGGCATTTGTCGTTCCGCAGTTCGAGTCACTGTTTAATGATATGGGTGATTCCCTGCCGACGCTCACACGCGTCGTAATCAATGCCGCAGATTTTGTGACCGCATGGTTTTGGCTCCTGGCTATCTTGCTTACGGTGACGGTAATTGCTGTGCGCAACTGGTTGCGTAGTGATTCGGGTAAGCAGCGCTGGCACGCGCGCCTGCTCGGTCTACCTCTGTTCGGCAATATCGTGTTTGAGTTTGAGATGGCGCGTTTTGCGCGGACCCTCGGTACTTTGCTTGGTAATGGAGTGCCTTTGCTAAAAGCCATCGATATTGCAATCGCGACGGTGGAGAATGTGGTGCTGAGAGCGTCTCTGGGGTCCTTGCCACCCGCAGTTAAAGCGGGGCAGCGCATGTCGGTGGCGCTGGCGGATGCCAAAATGTTCACGCCCATGGTGATTCAGATGACGCGGGTGGGCGAGGAGTCCGGGGCTATGGATACCATGATGCTCGAACTTGCAAAAGTTTTTGACGATCACGTGAACTCTGGCGTTAAATGCAGTCTTACTCTACTGGAGCCGTTGCTGATTCTTACCATGGGCGCAGTGATCGCGGTGATCATTATCGCGATTCTCATGGGCATTCTCTCGG
>NZ_CBFIIF010000037.1:0-25363 GCF_965662665.1 Congregibacter sp.
CTTTTCTTTAGTCTGGGAGTAATGAGTCAGCACACTTGCGCCGATCAATCAGTACACAAAGACACAGGCGCCAACTTCAAAAAACTCACGCCGGTGATTCTCAGTGACGATGTTCAGGCCTGCGTCGACTTCTGGATTGACCTGGGGATGAGTCCTAGTATGTCTATTCCCGGGGAGTCGAACCTGGACTTTGCTGCCCTCTCCCTGGGCAATGTAGAGCTCATGTATCAGTCACAGACCCTTGCTGAGGCGCAAAACCCTGCGGTCGCCCAAGGTGCAGGGCGATCGATCCTATGCATTGAGGTTGAATCGCTTGCCGCTATTCTCGAAAGCGTAAGCCCCGAGCAGATTGTCGTCCCACTTCATACCACCGACTATGGCGCTCAGGAAATTTACCTGCGGGACCCCGCAGGTAACGTCATTGGATTCGCTCAGCAGAGCGGCGCAGAGTAATCGCTTACTAAGGCGTATACCAAATCGGTGAGGTGTAGCCCCGCTCCTGGTGTATCAGTTCCACGTGATCAGGAATCTTCGCACCAAGTCGAACTTTGTCATAAAGCACCCAGCGTGGTGTGGGGATCTCTATGACGCGGACGTAATAAAAGGCGCTCTCATTCGCATCAAAATCCGGATCTTCCCAAACCGAAATTAACTCTGATGCGCCAATGGTGTTACTCCAGTTCGCCGCTTCCAGATCGACAGTGTTCCCCACGGGAGGCAGTTTGCCGTTAGCGTCGGGAACTCTATCGTCCGACCAAACCACGTCGTAGACCTTCTCCTTCAAGTCTCCGCGCTTATCCATCCAACCTTTCACAATCTGTATTCGATCAAGATTCGCACCTATGGGATCGCGTAGGGCGTAAACCAAAAATGTTGGCGCTTTACCATCCGGTGCTGCGCGGAGATCGCCACCCATGGGTACGCCTTTTTCATAGCCGACAAAAGCCGGCTGGCGACTCCGGACATCTTGAGCATTGAAGTCCCATCCTCCGAAAAAGCGCACAGCCATCCGCGTGCCTGTGGTCGCGTAAGTCTCTTTGCGCTCCATAGCATCGAAAAGTGCTTTACGAGTGTTCTCCGTCGCCCATACGCCCTGATAACCCGACGCGAGCAACATATCTCCCTCGATAGCACCCAGGGCCGACTTCACAAAGGGATGCTCAACGCGCGTAGCGGAGGGTTCCACGCTAACTGACTTTCCGAAGAAATTGTCTTCTTCCGCCGTGGTTAAAGAGGTGTGCGCGTCGGTGGCGCCAATCAAGCCGAATTTGTAAGGGTTGGTGCCAAATTTCTTCTCAAGAGCCAGACCTTGCTTGAGCGCTTCTCGAGCATACTCGCCCGACAGCATCTCCGGCTTTTTTAGCTCTGAGATATCAAGGTTACCCACGTCCCAGGTGCCGTAGTCCGCGAACTCATCATCCGGAGACAAGCTTGGGTGGGTTTCACCATCGCCTTTGATTTGCGTGATCTCATAGAGCGGTTCCCACTTGGCGCGGAGATTCACATACTCCTTGTTGACCCGACCACCGGCATAGGTCTTGTCGACGGGAAACATCCATCCATTAGACAGGTTGCCGTTGTGGGAAATTGCCAGAGCGCGCCCCCCCGTCTTGCTCTCGTAATTCTCTAACCACTTGTACAGATCAAGAGGGTCCGTACTTCCCAAAGGCGGCATCGTGGTCATGGGAATAACCTGTCCGGCACGATCGCCGTTGTCGCGTAAAATGACGTTGCGGTGCAAGTTGAAACCCTTCGGCACCGAGGTCCACTCAAAGCCTATGAATGCGGTGAAACGCCCAGGCTCGTTATAGCTCTCGGCCTTCTCGATGATTTCGTCCCAGAGGCTGTTGTACACGTCAGCGCCAGGACTGTACTGCTCTAACAGCTCCTTAGGGATGGTGCCCTGGGAGAAGTTCCCAATGAGGTCAAAAGCCGCCTCACCGGCGGCCTGACCGCCTTTGGCAAAGCCTTCAGCCCATTTCTTACCCTGGGGAACCGCCAGAATGTTAGGCGCGCCACGCTATATGTCGGTAGCGATACCCATAAGGTCCGAGTGATCAGTGATGACCAGAAAGTCCAAAGGTCGGCTGAGCTTTACTTCTAGCCCTGTTGAAGAGGTGACCTGCTCCCCACGAGCCAGACGATACGCCGTGTCGTGGCCGGTCGTGTTGCCAAATAAACCGGCATCCAGAGAGAGCCCGGTGTGTAGATGCGTCTCGCCCCAAAAGACCTGACTGGGAAAGGCCCGGTCGGCCCAAGGTGAGTAGCTCCTGCCGGGATACAGACGGCTCAAATCCTCTGTTCGTAAGGCGCCACCATCGTGCTGCGCGATAGCAGCCGTCTGATTGAGCAACAGGGCTGCTGCTGTCGCAAGCAGACTGATTTTTATTGTATTCATGACTTCGCTCTTACTTTGTTTTGCTCTCGAGTTATGAGTATGCGCCTGCCACTCCTTCTCATTCAAGCCCGCGTCACATCTGACCTTCGATAGGTAAATGAGCAAAAAACCAATCTTCGAGGCGCTGCATATACGAGGCAGCCGGCTGTTCCGACAAAGTTTGTCCCTCTGCGACCCAGGCCACATTTCCGGCTTCATCCATCTGCAAGCTCCAGGCGTTCGCTTGTAGCAGATCAGGCTCAACACTCTCTCGAATGCGCGCGTTGAGCGCATCGCTGTGCACCAACAATCCGACTTCGGTATTGATCCTCATCGACCTGGGATCCAAGTTAGGGCTGCCCACAAAAACGCGATCTTTATCCACCACCAGTACTTTTGCGTGTAGCGCCAGGGCCTTTTCGTCTGTGGGCGACAGCATGTACCGTGGGCGATCTCGTGCATCCACACGAACCTCGTGAAGCTCCGCCCCGCCGGTCATAAGATCGTCAATGTGGTTTCGGTAAGCACTGTGTGCGGTGATGTGATTGTTTGAGCGAATAGAGTTGGTGAGGATACGAATGCGCACACCGCGACGCACCGCTCGCTCCACCACCTGCTGCAAGCCCGGCGATGGAATCAGATAGGCCGAGATAATGATCACTTCTTCTTCTGCGCTATCAAAAATCTCAATAAGCTGCTGTGCGAGCTGTACTGGAGCGCTTGCCTCTGCGGAGATGTCCAGAGGTGGGGGTTCATCCACCAATAAATCCGACTCCCCTGACAAGGCGTCTCGTACCGCATCTCTCCATCGCGCTGTCAGGTCGACTTCTGCCGATTCAGAATGACCAAGAGCCGCACGATCCTGAATCAGCACCGTCGCGCTAAGGCGCTCATAGTTCGGTCCGAGCTTCGCCACAGTGTCTATAGGTACCGACCAAACATCGTTCCAGTAGGTATCAAACACGTCGCTTAAGCGGGGCACGATGCTTCCGCCGACGAGAAGCTCCATGTCTCGAAAGTTTGCCTCCGGATGGAGTCCAAAGTACTCATCGGCGAGATTCCGTCCACCGACGATACCGACCCGGTTATCCACCAACATCACTTTGTTGTGCATGCGGTGATTCAGGCGATCAAACTCGCCCAGGTTCATGAGCTCGCGCGTAGCAAAGCTGTCATGCCTTCGCTGATAGGGATTGAATACCCGGTAGGAGATGTTCGGATGATCAGCCAATGCCGTCAGTAAGTCGTCTTCGCCCAACAGGAATGAGTCATCCACCAGCAGTCGAATACGTACGCCGCGATCCGCCGCTGCAAGCAGATGATTGAGGATTGCCGAACCCACCTGATCGAGAGACCACAGAAACGTCTGCAGATCGATACTTTGCGTTGCCGAGTCGATTGCGGTGAGCCGCCAATCCAGGGCCGTCGCGCCGTCGTTGAGAAGAATGTTCCAGTCGTCGTTGCGCAGTGACTCGAGCTCTGTCCAAAGCGGTGCGTCAGCCGGTGCACTCGCCACCTCATCGGGCGTCTGCGTCGGGGACATCGTTGAGCAGGCGCTGAGTCCCAGGGTAATTGCAATCGCGGTAGTCAACCGCGTCCAGCAGCTCATAGAACGGTCAGCTTTTTTAACAATCACGTTTTTGCACTCCGCTTAGGGCACATACCAAATGGGCGAACTCCAGACGCGTTCCTGCAGCGTCGCCGGCACATCGTCAAGCACCGCTTGCTCGATACGCGCTGCGTCATAGGTAGTCCATCGTGGTGTGGGGATTTCCAAGGTTCGTGTGTAATAAAGCGCCGGCTGCGCTGGATCAAAGTCCGGATCCGTCCAACTTGCCAAGAGCTCCGTTGCGCCAATGGAATTCTCGTAGGTCGCCGTTGCCACCTCGACGGTGTTTCCAACCGGCGTTGTACAACGCCCCTCTTCGTTAATCGCCCGGTCGTCAGATACGGCGACGTCATAGATACGCTCCTGCGTGTTTCCTTCGGAATCCAACCAGCCTTTTATGACCTGGATACGATCCAGATTCGCGCCCTCAGGGTCCTTTAGCGCGTGAACATAAAAAGTCGGCGGATTAGAGAGCGTGGTCAGCGTCGACCCCATGGGCTGTCCGTCAGCATAGCCGCGCTCGACCAGCTGCCGTGCATCCCGGGGTTTGATGGGCAAATTAGCGCCTGCAAAGAAACGAGGCTTTATGCGCGGCCCCGAAGTGACAAAGGTTTCCCGCGCCCTCAATGCATCGTAAATTGCACCACGCGTGTTCTTGGCCGCGTAGACCCCCGTAATCGACCCGGGGCTTGAGTCTCTGGCATGTATCCAGCCCGGTATGGAGTCGTTTCTACGACGCTCTATGGAGCCGTCAGCCGCGCCATGACTTCCCACGTAGGTCGCTTCAGTGACATCGCCCGGAGTCCCGTTGTGACTATCTGTGCCTCCCACAAATCCAAGCTTGTAGGGATTCGCAGCAAGGCTTCGCTGGTAGCTTAGACCCTCGATCACCGCCGCTCGGACAAAATTCTGTTTCGCGAAGCTGCGTTTACTGAAAGTCTCCACGCTGTCACCGTTCTCAAAATCAGCAAATTCATCCGCTGGCCAAAACTTGCGGTGCACCTCTGAGTTCCCCTTGATCTGCATCATCTCGATCAAGGGCTCGAAGTGGCTGCGCAACCGCGCATACTCGGCGTCAATGGGATTCTCCGAGTTATCCAAAGGCTCGAACATAAACCCTTTGCTGGCATTGGAGTTATGCGGGATCGCCAGCAAACTTGAACCCATCGCCTCCTGCTGCTGCATCCAATCCCAGAGCTGCTCTTCGTCGGGTGAGTCTATCGACGAAAACGGCGCCGCAGGCACCTTGTCGTCTCTGAACACAACGTTGCGATGCATATTGCCGCCCTTGGGTGCCGCAGACCACTCAAACCCGATTAGCGTCGTAAAGCTACCCGGCTCGTAATGTGCATTGGCCGCATCGACGATGAGCTGCCACGCGTTCTGCAGAGCAACGTCCCCAGGATAGAACGCGGTGTGTTTAGGCCCCCCTCCTCGGGAGTTCGCGACGACCTCGCGAAGAAACCAGGCTTCCTGTTCTTCGTAGGAACTTAAATTCCTGAGTTCGTCGAGTTTTTCGTTGTCATATCCAGGCGTGCCGGGTACCTGCGTTGCCAGCATTTCGCCGATGTACTCTGCATGATCAGTCACAGCGGCAAAGTCCAGCGGCCGACCGATGTTGTGAGCCCGGCCGTTTACATCCATGGACTCGCCTTTGGCAAAGCGATAAGCCATGGAGGGCGTTAATCGGGCTCCTCCAATATAGGCGTCCAGAGAGTAAGACGTATGCAGATGCAACTCGCCGAAATAGGCATCCTTGAGAGGCGATGGGGCTATGGTCGACTCCTGCTCTGCCAAAGAAGGCTCGGCTATCGCAGACACCGGGACTGAGAAAGCCACGACCAGAGCCGTATGCTTCAGCAGCGCTGTCGCTGGCCGTGCTAGCTTGCCTTTCATGCTGGTATTCCTAATCTCATCAGATACCCCTAAAAGCCGGCAGTCGTTTGGTCGCGTTGCTAATAAACAAACTGTGGAGGCTGATCTTTCCCATCTACAGATTATCGCCGGAATGCTACAAATGCACTAAGCTGAGAGGACGTCTGTTGCTCACTCACAGGGAGGAACGTCCGCTATGCACACGCTTCAAATACCTCTCCCAGCCATTTTTGTGGTCGCCATCGGGGTGACCCCAGCGATGACTCGCATGCATAACCCTGAACTACCCGGATGTTCGGGAAGCTAATGTCATATCCCCGACCCGACGTAAGACTTGTGCAGAGCTGGCAGGCCACGGTAGAAGTACTGCAGGAAAATACCGCCTCACAACACAGCGTCCTGCGCATGGCGTACCCCACAAGTTCGGAAATCATCGCTGCGGCGCCACACACTAATAACTCACTGAGCGTAGGTCAGCGCGACAATCGCGATGGCAGCCACTACTGTGATGAGGTCCTTCGCCAACGCCGTACCTTGAGCGTACAGGGCGCAGGAGCAGCACTATCACAGTACCCACGATGCGCTGACGGGAGTCCCTAATCGCGCACTCCTAAGCGAGCTTGCGAATCAGCAAATGAATTACCAACAGCGGCACGGAGGCGAGCTTTGGCTGCTGGTATGGACCATTGATGAGCTCAGCGCGCTGAGTCGCAGCTGTACTGCCATAGACGTGGACACTTTTTTACGTTCTGTCACCGAGCGCGTAAAAAGCTGTATTCGCCAATCGGACACCCCGGCGCGTCTGGATGAACATCGCTTCGCGATACTTATCAGTGACGCCAATGAATTTGTCGCCACCGCGGTCGCTGATCGCATTCGTCGCAATGTGCGCCGAATTTCTTTACCCGCGTCCCAAAACTCACCACCGGGATTGAGCTTTGGAATGAGTGTCTACGGCGCAGAAGAAAACTTTGAAACCTGGCTTTCTCGCAGCGAAATCGCCTTAGGTGCCGCAGTGAGGGCGGGAGGCAATCAAACCGTTGCCCAGGATTAGTCAACCAGCCGGTACCGTCGCCCTCTCAGCTCGCCGTCCCCGCAGACGCCCTGAATCATGGCCGGACGAGCATGCGAGTCCCGCAGCCACCGCGCTACTCTAGCGGCCAATCCACTGCTTCCGCCGTCGTGAACCACCGCGTCCACGCGGGAGATATCGCCTCGCGCTGAAACACGGAAAGCCGCAACTATGTTCGCTTTTATGGGAATGTCCGGATCGAGCAACGAGTTCCAGAGCATGGGATCCTCAGGAAGCACAGCGGGCTTGGATAACTGTTTACGAAGGCTCTCACCCTCCGCTTCGGATGCGAGCTCCCAGGCGAGCGCATAGCTATCGCAGGCCTGCCCCCATTTGGCATTCCACTGCTGCCAGTTTCCCAAGCGCAGATACAAACGGCCGCGGGTAACTCTGGATTGAGATGCAGCTTCTTCGATGAGTTCCTCGAGTAACACCCTGCCCTTGCCATAGGTCAGCATCTGGCTGCGCTGCATAAAATCAGCGGCGGGGCTCATGGCGTCGCCGGACAGGCTGGACATTACCGCGAAGTCGGTGCCCAGCAGCAAATAGAGATTTCGTAAGTGGCTGAGCGACAAAGCTTCCCGTGCGGAGTATTCCAGCTCGCCGCGCTCAAGCTGTGCTTTGAGCATGTCCTCATTGTCATTGAAGGCTTCGAAAAAGAGATTTATCTCGCCACGAGAGCGAGGGTCAATGAAGATCGATCGAGCACGAGAGAAATAATCCAAACTGTCGCGCAATGCTCTCTCGCTCAGCTCTCCCTGCCCCATTCCATGAACTCGAAAAACCGATCGCATGCTTTGCTGGGCTGATCGAAAATCGCCGATGGCTTCGTAGCTATCGGCCAGGGCGCGCAGATAGGGTATTTGTACAGGACTCAGAAGACCCTCGTTGACCCTCACTATTTGCAGAGCGGCGCGGTTCGCTTTGAGCGACGCCGGGTGATTGCACAGGGAGGCATAGAGTTCTCCCAGCTCGCCGATGGGATCCGCCAAACTGGGGTTGTATGCGCCCGAATCCAGCAAGGCATCATCGAGGCCATCCTGTAAGGCGTTGGCGTCCTCTCTCGCCGCACGGTTGTCACTCTCGCAAGGCCTGGGGCCGCGTTCCGACGCAGCATCCGCAAGCACATACTTGCGACCAAAGTACTCCGGGAGGTGTGCCTCAGCCCTGAATGCCGTAAAGGCAATCAGAAATAGCAGCAGCGAGGCTCTAACTCGATGTCGGTTATCAGGCACGTTCTTCTTCTCTTTGTTGTAAGCTCAGTAAAACCTAGTCTCAACAACACAACTTGCCCCAGGATTTAGGCAAGCATTAGTCGCACTCAGGGAGTGCGCTCAGTCAACAGCCTGAGCTTACAGTCTCAGGGGGAGATTCTCGATGGATATCAGACACACTCAGGGCCGCGGCCGGCTTTACGACAACGTACTCGATACCGTGGGCGATACGCCATGTATTCGTCTCAATCGCATCGCACCCAAGCATGTCAGCGTGTACGTCAAGGTTGAGGCCTTCAATCCTGGCGGCTCAGTCAAAGATCGATTGGCGACGAACATGATTGAAGCCGCTGAACGGGAGGGTCGTCTGCAGCCGGGCCAAACCGTAGTAGAAGCAACCTCAGGCAATACCGGCATCGGCCTGGCGATGGTCTGCGCGGCCAAAGGGTACCCATTAGTCATCACTATGGCTGAGAGCTTTTCGGTAGAGCGTCGCAAACTCATGCGTTTTCTGGGTGCTCAGGTTGTACTCACCCCCAAAGAAGAGAAAGGTCTGGGCATGTATAACAAAGCGAAGGAGTTAGCTGAGGCAAACGGCTGGTTCTTTGCACGGCAGTTCGAAACCTCTGCAAATGCCGATATTCATGAGCATACAACCGGACAGGAAATCCTCTCGGACTTCGACGGTGAACGCCTGGATTACTGGGTGACGGGTTACGGCACCGGCGGTACCGTGACGGGTGTGGCCCGCGCACTGCGAGAAGCAAGGCCGGATGTAAAAATTATACTCACAGAGCCGGCAAACGCCGCCATTGTGGCCTCAGGTCATGAGCAGGAGCGCGATGAGCATGGCTCGCCCACAGCGAGTCATCCGGCCTTTGAGCCACATCCGATTCAGGGCTGGACGCCGGACTTCATACCGCTGGTGCTCCAAGAGACTCTCGACAAGGGCTTCTACGATGAACTGCTGCCTGTCGTTGGCGCTGACGGCATGGCCTGGTCACGGCGACTCGCCGCTGAGGAAGGGATTTTTACCGGTGTGTCCGGAGGCTCAACGCTTGCGATCGCCATGCAAGTCGCCGAGACCGCGCCCGAAGGATCGGTGCTGCTGGTAATGCTCCCGGATACAGGAGAGCGCTACCTCTCTACACCTCTGTTCGAGGGCATTGCGGAGACCATGACCGATGCAGAAGTCGCCCTATCTCAATCCACTCCCGGTTATCAAATTAGCTAGGTATCGCCTGTGAACAACACCATCACCTCTATCGTTATCGCTCTGGGCCTTATTGCCGGAGGCGCATTTATCGGCAACGGTCTGGAACGATTTCGCATGGCGGATCGCAGCATTGTGATCAAGGGTTTAGCCGAGCAGAGCGTGGATAGTGACTATGTGACCTGGCCGCTTACCGTACGCCGGGCGGCGGACAGTTTTCAGTCGGTGCAGGAGTCACTTGCCGCTGACCGCGACAAGCTCGTCGGGTTTCTCCATGGTCTCGGCTTTACCAGCTCAGAAATGGAGATACGTCCTTTGGTGGTGAATGACGCCTACTCCCGAGAGTACGCCTCTTCGAACAGCCCCACGCGTTACAGCGGCTCCGCTTTAGTCATTGTTAAAAGTGATCGTGTCGACGCGGTAGCATCCGCTGCGCTGGCGACGGATCCGCTCATAGCGGCGGGCGTGCAACTGGATTTAGGCGCGGGTCCCCAGTACTCGTTACGGGCGTTCAATGACGCCAAAGGCCCATTGCTCAAAGCAGCGACGGAGAACGCTCGCGCTCAGGCCACCAAATTTGCCGCGGAGTCAGGCGCCCGTCTCGGGGGACTCAAAAGCGCCAACCAGGGCATCATCCAAATCACAGGCACGGGCGGCAATCGCTACGACAGTGCCTCGAGTCGAGAAAAGCGCTTGCGGGTGGTAAGCACGTTTGTGTATTACCTAGAGTAGAGCGCTGTGCGGCGCTCAACCAAAGTCACTGAAGTCCTGCTTGGACAGCGGGAGCTCTCGCACGCGCAGACCGGTGGCATCAAACACCGCATTGACTAGCGCCGGTGCAATACCTGGCGTACCCGGCTCACCGGCACCACCCCAGGCTTCTCCACTGTTAATGATATGTGTTTCGATCAGCGGAGATTCGTTCATGCGTACCATGGGGTAATCGTGGAAGTTACTTTGCTTTACAGCGCCGTCTTCAATATTGATCTCGCCGTAGAGTGCAGCGGTCAATCCGTAGTTAACGCCAGACTCCATCTGTGCGGTGAGTCCGTCGGGTGATACGGCAAAACCCGCGTCTACCGCGACAACCACCCGATCCACGCTGACCTTACCCGCAGTCACACTCACATCCACGACCTGTGCCACCAATGAACCAAAGGACTCCTGCAGAGAAATGCCGCGACCTTTGCCCCGCGGGAGTTGCTCTCCCCAACCAGCGGCTTCGGCAGCGGTGCGAAGAACGTTTTGATGACGGGGTTTATCGGCCAGGAGCGACATACGATATTCGTAGGGATCTTTACCGGCAGCGACTGCAAGCTCATCAAAAAATGCTTCCGTAAAGAAACCGTGTTGAGAGTGGTCAACGCTTCGCCACGGGCCAAAGGGTACGTGCGTGGGGCTATCGACGTGGTGAATCTTCTGCGCTGCAACGGTATACGGGATGGTTGGCGCTTCTACAGGCTCGTGCTTCTCGTGATAGATATTTTCCCACGCCGCAATTTGGCCATTCTGATCCAGCGCAGCCCGAAAACGTGATGCGACAGCCGGCCGGAAGTGGTCGTGGCGTACATCCTCCTCGCGAGACCAGATCAACTTCACCGGCCCGCCCACTTCGCGAGCGATTTTAGCGGCTTGTACCGCGCTGTCAGAAATTGAACGTCGCCCAAACCCGCCACCCATAAGGTGCTGATGGATCTGTACGTTCTCCACATCCATGTCCAACGCGGCAGCAACGTCATAACGAAAACCCAGGGGGTTCTGGGTGCCGATCCACATCTCGCAGCTCTCATCAGTCACAAGCGCTGTCGCGTTCATGGGCTCCATACAGGCGTGTGCCAGATAAGGGACTCGATAGGTCACATCCACTGTTGCCGTAGCGTCGGCCAAAGCCCCTTCGACATCACCATCGTCCACGTCGGAGCTGCTTTTGCCGCCCTCAATGCCCTGGGCAAGACTCTGTTCAAACTGATTGAAGAGTGACTCGCTGCTGACGTCGTCGCTATCGGTCTTTGACCACTGGATATCGAGTGTTTTCAGGGCCTGGCTCGCCTGCCAATAACCGTCGGCAACGACCGCCACTGCGTCATCCAAAGACACGACATGTGACACGCCCGCCATGCCTTCAGCCTGCGTTGAATCCACGGAAACCAGCTGCGCACCAAACACCGGCGCTGCCAGAATCGCGGCATGCTTCATGCCTTCGACCTGAGCATCAATACCAAACATCGCCGTTCCGTCTACCTTGGCAGGTATATCTCGGCGGGGGGCACTCTTACCCATGATGCGAAACTGTTCCGGTGTTTTGAGCGTTGGCGTAGGCGATGGCGGCGTTTGCGAAGCAGCCAAAGCAAACTCTGCAAAAGGAGCTCGCTTACCCGATTTTGCATCGATGATATGAGTATCTCTTGCATCTAACTGTGAGGCGGGAACACCCCAGGCCTCACTCGCCGCATTGATGAGCATCTCTCGAGCAGCAGCACCCGCAACGCGCACACCGTAGACGCCGGTTGCGCGGATAGAAGAACTACCGCCGGTAATCTGCATCTTCATAGCTTTCATAATCTGAAGCATGGCGCCATCGACAGTCGGGACTAAAGCCTTGGGAATATCAGCACCTCCGAAGAGAAAACCCTTGCCCAAGGCCCAGTTGGCATATTCATCAATAGCCGGCGCTTCCAAAAAGCGAGTGTCATCCCAACTGGCGTCGAGTTCATCTGCAAGCATTTGGGTAAGCGCGTTCTGAGCGCCCTGCCCCATCTCGCTATGCGCCGCGATAAGGGTGACCTTGTTCGTAGGGTCGATCTTGACCCACATGCTCACCAATACCTCGCCGTCCTCGGTGACTTGTCCAGCGACTTTAGGTGCACGATGACCTGGTCGAATAGCTACGCCTACGGCCAGAGCCCCACCCGCGAGGACACCGGTGGTGATAAATGCGCGTCTTGTCCACTTACCCATGATTCGCCACCTCGCTGCCGTCATCTGCGGTGGGATCAAAGGTTTGTACTACCGCCATCTGCTGCGACGCAGCCAACTTGACTGCCGCCCGAATCCTCGGATACATCCCGCAACGACACACGTTGCCGGACATCGCTGCATCAATCGCTGCATCATCGGGATTCGGGTTGCTCTCCAAGAGTGCTGCGGCGCTCATCAATTGGCCCGACTGGCAGTAGCCACACTGAGGTACCTGCTTCTCGATCCAGGCTTGCTGAAGCGGGTGCATCACATCGCCCGGTGCAAGATCCGACAGTCCCTCAATGGTAGTGACATCTCCTCCGGCCGCAGCGGCAACAGGCGTCACGCAGCTTCGAATAGCCTTGCCATTCAGATGCACAGTGCAGGCACCGCACTGCGCTATACCGCAGCCGAATTTTGTACCGGTCATCGCCAGATTCTCTCGAATCGCCCACAGCAAAGGCATCGCCGGATCTACGTCTAGCTCCCTTTGCTCTCCATTTACTCGCAAACTAATCATCGTGTGCCTCTCTGTGAGTGTGCGATGAATCTTCCTGAGAAACAGAAAGAGGTATTTAATTCAGAATGTATACGAACCGGCTGACAGCTTAGTTCTAATCGGCAAAAAATTCCTTGAGCGCCTGCAAGGCCCCTTTGGGCGTCTCTAATACGCGGGCGTTTGCAAGACCGCTGGGTATGTTGCCGCCGGGCTCTACATGAAACTCCCAGTGCACCGCGGTAGAACCATCAACATCAACAAGCTCCCAAAACCCGGCAGCGGCGCGAATGCGCACCGCGTCTTTTGAATCAGGCAGGATATCGGGCGCAGCTGTTACGTCGATTCGAATAGTGCCTCCCGTGCGTGTCAGAGCCTGGCTATAAATCGCATCACGATCTTTTACCGGCCATGGGGCATCTGTGCGGACATAATTCGCCCAACGATCGCCCTCTCGTTCTACTGCCCGCGCTTCGATAGTGTCGGGAAACCACTCGGTGTAGCTTTCAATATCGCGAAGCCGCGCGAGCACATCATCGGGAGATGCCGGTAGCAGCGCCTTAGCGCGAAAAGCCTTGTAGTCGGAGCCATCAACATCCCGGGTTTCCACGCTGACACCGCCCTCGTCGAACTGCATCTCCCAGTCACTGGACAACGCACTTCCTGCCCAGCCAATGCTGAGCAGCAGCACCATAGGAGCCAGCGTGGTCGCCAACCGGCTCATCGCTTTATGTCAGCCGCGCTGTGGCGCTCCAGCACCTGATCTTCTTCCGGACCCCAGGCGCGATTAACGCAGCGGCCTCGCACAACACCGGGACGTTCGAAAATCTCTTCGGCCCAGCGAAGCACATGCTTGTAGGACGCAACATCGAGAAACATTGCAGCGTCATAGAGCTTGCCCATTGCCAGGGCGCCATACCATGGGAAGGTCGCCATATCAGCAATGGTGTAGTCATCGCCGCAGAGATAGGCGCGATCCGAGAGATTGCGGTCCAGAACATCCAACTGACGCTTTACTTCCATTGCGTAGCGATTAATGGGGTACTCGAATTTCTCGGGAGCATAGGCATAGAAGTGTCCAAAACCGCCTCCCAGGAACGGTGCGCTGCCCATCTGCCACATCAGCCAGGAGTAACACTCACCCCGGGACGCGAGATCTTTAGGCAAAAACGCATCAAACTTCTCAGCGAGATACATCAGCATTGCACCACTCTCAAAGAGTCGCACGGGCTTGTCGCCACTTTGATCAACCATCGCAGGAATTTTGGAGTTGGGATTAATGTCGACAAAGCCGCTGCCAAATTGAGCGCCTTCCTGAATATTGATAAGCCAGGCGTCGTACTCGGCCTCCGCGATACCCAGCTGTAAAAGCTCTTCCAGCATTACCGTCACTTTTACACCGTTGGGGGTAGCCAGAGAGTAGAGCTGAAAAGGGTGCTCGCCCACGGGAAGGTCTTTGTCATGGGTAGCGCCCGCTATTGGCCGATTAATGCTCGCGAACTTGCCGCCGCTTTCTGTATCCCAGGTCCATACCTTCGGAGGTTCGTACTGTGTATCGCTCATAGCGCTAGGGTATCCATTAAGAAGTGTGATTCTGAAAATGCGTCCAGGCTCTGCGGCCGAAAGCGTCATACGCTACCATCGTTTCGTGCATTTTTCGCCGAGCCTTTACATCAATCATCGTATCGGGGAGCAGGGGGTCGCTCGCGATCTGCCTGATAACTGCCTCGCCGAGCAAAAACGTCTCTCTCACCAACGCCTCGCCGTCTTGACTGTCCCCTCGACCGATGCTGTCCAACATCGCGCGCGTCAGCGTCTTGTATCGCTCTTCGAGCGCCCGCTGCGGCCAAAGTTCCGTGACGCTGGCTTTGTCTCCCAGAAGGACATCAACCCGGAGAATGACCGCTTCTTTCTCGAGACCTAGCTCCAGCAATCTTTCCCGGGTATCTGCGGGTGTTTCCAGGTAATTTGCGGGTCGACACCACAAGCCGGGATAGAGTCCAGCAAAACCCACCAACTCCAGCGCATGTTCGCGCACCTTCAACACTGTCTTGTCCCGACGTCCCAAGTGGGCGGTGTGCGCCATCAGCCAGCGCCCATCCCAGGACCCCACACGCTCCTCTGCCGAGACCCATTGTCGAGCGGTCTTACTGAGCACCTCTCCCCGATCGCCGATGGCATAACGACCCCGGGCGACACTTCGCAAAAAGCCCGCTTTGACCAAACGTCCAAGAGCGACACGCATGGCTGTGGGATCTATCTCAAAAAGCTCGCCCCAGTGCAGGCACTGTCGCACGCTGATCTCGGCGAGATCAGGCGAACTCAATAGAGATAGAACGAGGCGTTTAGGCGTGGGCCACTTATACGTTGTCGCATCAAACATGCGTGAATCTTAGCACCGATAAATATAACAAAATATTACACATTGTTATTTTTTATGTTACTTTTAGGTCCGAAGAGGATAATTTTATGAAAGCATCAGACTATCTCAGCCGCGAAGAAATCCAGCACTACACGCGCCGCAGTGATTGGATCGGTGTGTGGCTGATTGTAAAGAGCTGGCTTTGGATCATCGCAATATTTGCCGTGGTCGCTGTCTGGACCAATCCTGTGACCATCATTCTGGCGATATTGTTGCTTGGAGGCCGGCAACTGGGTCTGTCGATACTGATGCACGAGGCCGGTCACAAAACGCTTTTCAAAACCCAAAAACTCAACGCCGTTTTGGGGCAGTGGCTGGGCGCCTATCCGGTCCTTGGAGATTGCGACGCGTATGGAGCATCCCACCGTGAGCATCACCGTCTTGCGGGCACAGATCAGGACCCGGACTTACCCAACTATCGCAAGTACCCCATTGCCGCGGACAGCTTTCGGCGCAAAATTCTACGCGATGCCACCGGGCAAACCGGCACAAAACTGCTGGTAGGTCTGCTCAGCGGCGCGGGAAATCGAATCATGATGCGTAGCGGTGAAGGCAACAACGCCCTCAGGCAGGGCTTAATTGCCAATGCTGTTTTGCTTGCAGTGCTGTGGCTGTGCGGTGCTGCCTGGCTATACCTTTTATGGATTGCCGCGTATCTAACGAGCTACCCGCTGGTAGCGCGTATTCGCCAAGTAGCCGAGCACGGTAATGTCACTGCGCTTTACGAGATGGACCCCCGGGGTAATACCCGTACCACCCGCGCGAACTGGCTCGAACGCTTAATCCTCTGCCCGAATAACGTGAACTATCACATCGAGCATCACCTGTTGCCGAGCGTGCCCCTGTGGCAACTGGAAAAGCTCCATCACACACTGACCGCCCGAGGTTTTTACGACGATTACCCTGAAGCCGTCGCCAACGGCTACTGGAGCGTCATCAAGCGCGCGGTACCCGAGCTTGATAAAGGTGCTGCTGCCACTGCGTAGCTAGGTCATTGTTTAGATACTGAGTTCATCCACTCCCAAGCAAGGTCGATAAACAACACAAATGATCCAGTGAATCAATTGACCGCTGGGGCTTCTTCTTTCTTATACTGCAGCTGCAAAAGCTTCATAACCATAAGAAGGAGTACGCTGAATGTTCTTTGACTATCTGCTTTATCCTCCCATTCTCGGTGCTGCAGGACTTGTCACCGCGTTTGTGATTTATCACATTATGATCCGCCACAATCATGGCGACGGTAATGTGAAAAAGATTGGCGATCAGATCCACTTGGGCGCCATGGTCTTTATGCAACGCGAGTACAAGATGCTCGCGATGTTTGCCGCGGTCTTGTTACTCGGTATCTTTGTTTCCCCGCTGGGCACTGACACGGCAATAGCTTTCACCGCCGGCGCGGTGTCCTCTGCTACTGCGGGTTTTCTCGGCATGTTCGCGGCAACTAAAGCGAACGTGCGAACAGCGGTAGCAGCACACAATCACGGACAGGCCCAAGCCTTGACGATTGCCTTCTACGGCGGATCCATCATGGGACTGTGCGTCGCATCTCTGGGTTTGATCGGTCTTGGCAGCCTTTACTACTACTTCGGTGGAGATCCCGAAACAGCTCACGCTATTCATGGCTTTGGTATGGGCGCGTCCGTAGTTGCCCTCTTCTCCCGTGTAGGTGGCGGCATTTTCACGAAGAGCGCTGATGTCGGAGCAGACCTCGTCGGAAAAATCGAAGCCGGGATTCCTGAAGACGATCCGCGCAACCCGGGAGTTATTGCGGACAACGTGGGTGATAACGTAGGCGACATCGCCGGTATGGGCTCGGACATCTTCGAGTCTTACTGCGGCTCCATGATTGCCTGCATCGCTATCGCCTCCACTATGGCCATCGATAAGCAGGCAGAAATGATGTTCCTGCCCTTGGCGCTGGCAACTATCGGTTTGGTGGCATCGGTGCTGGGTATTCTCATCGTTCGCATGCGCTCGAGCGCAGCACCAGAAGCCGCGCTGCGCACCGGTACGCTCATCGCGCCTACCGTGTTCGCCGGTATGGCCTGGCTGATGATGCAGGAGATGGGGCTCAACATGAACGTGTGGTGGTCTGTTGTCGCTGGTGCTGTTGGCGGCGTGCTCATCGGACTGATTACCGAGTACTACACGGGCTCCCATCCTGTTCGCAAGATCGCCAAAGCCGGAGAAACAGGACCCGCAACGGTCATGATCAGCGGATTGGCGATAGGTATGGAATCAGTTGTTCTGCCGGTGCTGTTCCTCGCCGCGATCATCTGGGTGTCTACTGAGCTCTCAGGTCTCTACGGCGTAGGTATCGCCGCAGTCGGCATGCTCTCTACCGTCGGTATCACTATGGCCATTGACGCCTATGGTCCGGTTGCAGATAACGCCGGCGGCATTGCAGAAATGGCGGGCATGGGTGAAGAAACACGACGTATTACCGATGGGCTTGATGAGGTGGGCAACACAACCGCCGCCATCGGCAAGGGCTTTGCGATTGGGGCGGCAGCTCTGGCGGCTTTGGCGATCATTGCAGCCTTTGTGCAAACCGTGCAGGTCAATAATCCAGGCTTCTCCCTCGAGCTGTCGGATCCTACCGTGCTGGTAGGGCTGTTTATCGGCGGTACGATTCCGTTTCTCATCGCATCGATCACGATGACTGCGGTGGGCGATGCAGCCTTTGAAATGATCAACGAAATCCGACGTCAGTTTCATGAGATACCCGGCCTCCTCGAAGGCACTGCTGAGCCAGACACAGCTCGCTGTGTGGACATTGCAACCACGGCAGCACTGCGTCGGATGATCCTGCCAGGCGCTATCGCCGTCTCCGCCCCGGTGGTCGTAGGCATGGGCCTTGGCGCAGCATCGCTTGGCGGCATGTTAGGTGGCGCACTTTTGGGCTGTGTACTTATGGCTCTGATGATGGCGAACGCCGGCGGCGCCTGGGACAACGCCAAGAAGTATGTCGAGAAAGGTAATCATGGTGGCAAGGGATCACCTACTCACTCCGCCTGCGTTGTAGGCGATACCGTGGGCGATCCATTCAAAGATACCTCTGGTCCCTCCATGAATATTCTTATCAACGTCATGGCGATCGTCAGTCTGGTTATTGCACCTCTGTTGTAATCAGCACTTAAGTACTGGCAGCTTCGCAGGGAGCTGTTAGTGTAGGGGCTGCACACTAGAACGCGTTTTACTAGGAACAGCCCCATGATCACAGCAGACCTCGCCATCGTCGGTGGCGAGCTCCTTTGCATGACCGATGCACGTACGCCGCAACCGGACACGGTGCCGCAAGGCACCATTCTTGTATCTGGACAGCGTATTGTTGCGCTGGGCACCGACGCTGAGATCGGTCCTTACACAGCCACCAAGACACTCGACGCGACAGACCGCGTTGTTATGCCGGGCTTTAGCAACTGCCATACCCACATCGGATCCAATGTCCTTCTCCGCGGCCTTAACGAAGATGCCAAGCTCTTTGAATGGCTTCAAAGCATGTGGCGTCTCAAACAAAACTTTGATCATGAGACCCTGCGTCTGGCGAGCCTTGCGGGTCTTGCTGAAATGGCCCTCGCTGGTATCACCAGTTTTAACGAGCACTTCGATGCCTACTCGGTTAGCCCTGAGATCAACGCACTAGAGACTATCCCCCTACGCGCGACTTTGGGCTATGGCTTTGCAGACATCGGTCTCTACGGCGACTTAAAAGATTGGTCTTACGGCGCGCTGGATAGCTTCGGTGAGATTGTCGACGAGCATCACAACAGCCTCGATGGTCGCCTGCGCGTGGCCCTGTCTCCGCACGCCACGTATTCCTGCACGGAAAAACTATGGCGTCGCTGCGCCGACGTCGCGACCGAGCACGGGCTCACGATTCACACGCACCTCTCGGAAGGACAACAGGAACACCAGTTTGTTGCAGACAACCACGGTAGGACGCCCACGGGCTGGTTACATAGTATGGGTCTACTCGGCCCTGACTTGACCGCTGCGCACTGCACCACCCTGACCGACGACGACATCGCTCTCATGGCCGAGCATGAGGTCAAGGTTGCGCACTGCCCAATAAGCAACGCGAAGCTCTGCTCAGGCATTTTGCCCATGCGCAAACTCATGGCTGCCGGGGTTACTGTGGGTCTCGCAACCGACGGCCCTGCGAGTCACAACACTCTCGACATGTTTCAGGAAATGAAGTTCGGCGCGATTACGCACAAGAACCACAATCTGGACCCGGAGTTACTCACCGTTACTGAGATGCTCGAAATGGGCACTCGGGAGGCAGCCAAGGCTATGCATCTTAACGAAGCAGGTACCCTCGCCCCAGGTCAGCTAGCAGACATCATTGTCGTCGATCTCAACAATGCCCACTGCGCGCCCCGCTACGACTCTCAAGCGGCATTGGTGTACTCCAGCCGTGCGGACGATGTTGTGCATACCATTGTGGACGGGCAGGTAGTGGTGGAGCATGGGGTGCTTCAAGGGCTAGACCTACAAGGCATGCTGAGCGAACTTCGTGAACGTGCCGATCAACTCCGACAGCGAAGTGGTGCCTGAGTATGCAGGATAACGACACAAGCCATCCGGTAAACGAATGGCTGCCCCTGCGCTGGACTTTGCCCCTGGGCTTTCAGCAGCTACTGGCAGCCTACGCCAGCATCATCATCGCGCCATTGGTTCTCGCCAGCGCACTGGGCTGGCCTCAGGAGCAAACCACCTTCCTACTGGCCTCCGGACTCTTTGGCTCCGGCGTCGCCACATTGATTCAATGCCTCGGTATACCCGGACTACCCATCGGCACACGCCTACCTGTGGTGCAGGGCACGACCGTCGCTGTGATACCACCGCTCATAGCCATTGGCGCTAACGGCGACCTCACGGCCATGTTCGGAGGCACGATCGTCGGTGGCATTGTTTGCCTCTTACTCGCCGGATCCTGGAGTAAGCTTTTGCGCTTTTTCCCACCATTGGTTACGGGAACGGTAATCACCGTTATCGGCGTCAGCCTCATGCCTGTTGCGGTAATGTGGTTGAGCGGCGGTCGAGGCTTTGGTGCCCAGGACACAAGCATGGCTGAAGTGAGCCTGGGGCTTGGCACCCTTCTCCTGGTGCTACTGGTCATGCGCTTTGGCCACGACTTCCTGGCGCGTACTTCCATACTCGTGGGTTTGGTCGCTGGCGGCATTGCTGGTGCATTGATGGGTATGTCTGACTTTAGCGGCGTTTCTACCGCCAGTTGGGCGAGTATTCCTATGCCATTTGCCTTCGGCCCTCCTACATTTACTGTGGCCGCGTGCGCTGCAATGACAGTCACCATGCTCGTCACTATGGTGGAATCTACCGGTGATTATTTAGCCATTGGTGAAGTCTGCGAGCAGGAGGTCGACGAAAAACGCCTCGCCGCAGGACTGCGTGCTGAGGGCCTCGGCACCATCATCGGCGGCTTATTCAACGCCTTTCCCTTCACTACCTTCTCCCAGAACATCGGAGTAATTCGTGTTTCGGGCGTGCGCAGCCGCTATGTAGTGGCCGCCACGGGCGTGATGCTGATACTGCTGAGTCTCGCGCCAAAAGCGGCGGCGCTGGTGGCCAACATCCCTACCCCCGTCCTCGGTGGCTGTGGTCTGGTGCTTTTTGGCTCCATCGCCGCCACGGGGATTCAAACCCTGCGCCGGGTGGACTTTGAAAACACGGGCAACGTGCTCACGGTAGGTATCAGTCTGAGTGCGGCAATGCTTGTGGTCGCCAACCCCATTTATTTCTCCGCCCTGCCAAAAGCGGCGGCAGACATCCTGAATAATCCCATCACCCTGGGGGCGGTGAGCGCGGTGACGTTGAACCTCCTGTTCAACGGTTCACGTAAGGCTCGATGATCTCGTAAAGCGCCGGTCGCTCCTTCGCGACCTCTTCGGGGCTGAGCCCCTCGAGAGAGTGGGGATACTTCAGCCACTGTTCCGTCTCGTGAAGATAATAATCGGGCACGCGATCCGTGAGGTTTCGCGCAGGCTTGAAGTACGGCACGGCCACGCGAATATCGCCGGGCGTATTCAGTCGCGCCTTCTCCTCAATATAGCGAATCACCGCATCTATGGTGCTGCCGGTATCGAACACGTCATCGACAATGAGTAGCTTATCTTCATGAGTGAGTTTTTTGATGAGGTAGTTCATGCCATGGATACGGATCTCCGAGGAGCGACCGTCGATCTCGGGTTTGTAGAGGGAGGTGCGAATGGCGATGTGATCGGTCTCGATACCGCAGTAGGCGAGAATCTCCTGCACGGCAACGCCCACGGGAGCACCCCCGCGCCAGATGGCAATCATCATGGTCGGTTTAAAACCGCTGACCACCACGTCGGCACCCAGACGAAAGGAGTCTTCGAGGAGTTCCTGCGCTCCCAAATACACTTTCTCTGACATGGCCTTCTCCTTTTGCGATCGGTAATCAGTCTACTACTACTGTATAAACTCAGGGCGGTTACACTAGGCAGCTACTGGGAGGTAACCAGCATGACAGACGAAACCAGCCCACTCAAAAAGACTTTTGTAGAAGAAGAGTCACTACTGCAGGACGCCTATCGACTCGCCGTGGCCGTCTACGACAGCGGTTTTCGTCCCGATTTTATCGTGGGTGTTTGGCGCGGCGGCTCCACGGTGGGCATCTACGTGCAGGAATGTCTTCAGTATCTGGGCGTTAAAACAGACCATATCGCCATCCGGACCTCTTATCGCGGGATGGAAAGCTACCTTAACAATGTGGAAAACCCCGAAAGTATTCGTGTGCACGGACTTCAGTATCTCTACGAGACCATGAACAAGAACGACAATCTTCTGATTGTCGATGACGTGTTTAGCAGTGGGCAAAACATAGAAGCGGTCATACAACGACTTGAATCAAAGTCGAAACGCAACATGCCCGACGACGTGCGAATTGCCGTGCCCTATTACAAGCCCACCAAAAACCGGACCGGGCGGGTGCCCGACTACTACTTGCACGAGACCGATGACTGGCTGGTTTTACCCTATGAGATAACGGGCCTGAGCGATGCAGAAATTGCAACGCACAAGCCCTGGCTTGCAGAGATTTTAAAAGAGAGCCGCCAGGGGACTGACGGCTCAGTCTAAAGGTCTCTCAAAGAAGCTTAGCTAGCGGGCACGGGCTGACCCGCACCCCAGGGCGCCCCAGCAGCCTGCAGTTCTTTGCGCAGCGCCGGAATCTCGGTATCAATCACCGCATTAAGTCGCTCGCGAATTGGCGCAAACACCTCCACCGCATAACCAAGACTCTGACGATGTGCACCGGTTGGTCCGTAGCTGGAGTTAGACACTCCTCGTCTCGCGTGGCTCAGCCAGTTGGTAACACGGTGCACTTCATAGTTACCCACCGCCTGGACAGACTTGTTGCCGTTGAGGGCTTCATCAATGTCATAGAGCTCCTGGTGAAGCTCATGGAGACGCTGATCAATATCGCCAGGGGCTGCTGCCGTTACCGACAACATCTTTTGCATGGTCGCAATCGTCTCCATGGCGTCATCCAATGCATAGCGCGCCCCACTCACCTGTCCGGAGACAGCGGAGAGCTCTTTCCAGAATGCATCGACCTCGTCCATAGACGCACCGCTTAGTGCTGACCCGTACATACGCTTCACTTCAAAGCTCACGGCTTCGTCCAAGAGACGACTTTCACCGTTTTCAAGAAGAACAAGCTCCGCGCTGTAAGTGCCAGGCATCACCATAAAGCCCTGGGGTGGCAGACCCTGCCAGTTTGGCGGAGTCTCTACAGAACCGTAGTAAGGATGGCGGAGATCCCAGGCAAGCCGATGAAAACCCTTTTCCGTGGGCGCATCGAGACGACGAATCACATTACCACTGGCATCGCGAATGACCATCATCAACGCAGGAGCTGCCTCTCGACGCTCGGCTTCCACCGCGTCCCAACCTTCGAACTTCACTTGCTCACCGGCCTCAAGGACCTTCTTCTCAGCGTCCTGCCGGGTCTTCTCCAAGGTCGAAAAACCATCTGCCAGGTGATAGGTCAGCACCGCGCCAAAAGGTGGGTTCTCCGCGACATACAGATCATCGCCTTGAGAGCCACGCTTTCTCGCACCCAGCACCTTGCGGGGGAAGTACCAGTCGGCATCACGAGCTTCAAACAACGTAGCTTCCTGATCCATCGCATCAGCACTCAGTTCCCGCAGTGCAGAATAGTCATCCATGACAAAGAAGCCACGACCGAAACTTGCAGCCACTATGTCATTCTCGCGGCGCTGAATCTGGATGTCGCGAATAGAGATTGTGGGCATCCCCGCGCTGAACTTCTCCCAGCTGTCGCCGCCATTCAGCGTCATAAATACGCCAAACTCTGTACCGGCAAACATCAGGCCTGCCCGCTCGTGATCCTGTACAAGCCTCCAAACAAGATGCCGATCGGGAATGCCGTCTGTGATACTGCTCCAGCTGCGACCACGGTTTCGGCTCACCAGAAGGTAGGGCTTAAAGTCGCCATACTTGTGATTATCAAGGGCGACATAAACCGTGTCTGCATCGTGCAGATCCGCACGGATGTCGTTCACAAAGGCGGTCTTGGGGACTCCCGGGAGAGAACCCACTTCCACACGACGCCAGCTATCACCACCATTCTCCGAAGTTTGAATCAGGCCGTCGTCCGTTGCCGCATACAAAAGACCCTCGACCAGGGGCGATTCCGCCAGAGACGTAATGGTGTTGTAGTCCGACATGGCGAACATGTCCCAGGGCGCATCCCAGCTCCAGGTCTGATCCATTAGTGGCATGAGCATTCGGTCTTCGTCGCGCGTCAGATCGCCAGATATCGCCGTCCAATCATCACCGCGGTTATCCGATCGCCACACACGCTGAGAGGCGAAGTAAATGCGCGCCGGTGAGTGGGGACTCACGAGAATCGGAGAATCCCAGTTGAATCGCTCGGGGGGATCACCCGGGGCCGGCTGCGGCTGAATGTAGATGCTCTCGCCTGTAGTCGTATCCACACGGTTCAGATTGCCCTTCTGGGATTCGGCGTACATGATGTCGGGATTGCCCGGCTCCGTAGCGGGCTGATGGCCGTCACCACCCAGAATGACTTCCCAATCGGCATTGCGAATACCGTTCACGGTGTCCGTGCGCGAGGGGCCACCCTGGGTGTTGTTGTCCTGCGTGCCACCGAAGATGTTGTAGAAGGGCTCTGTGTCATCCAGTGCAAGCTTGTAGTACTGCGTGACGGGCAGGTTGCTCATGTAGCGCCAGGTGTCACCGAGATCGAAACTCTCGTACACCCCGCCGTCGGTACCCATCATGATGTAATCCGGATCTTCAGGATCGAACACAATCGCGTGCATGTCGCCATGCTGATTGGGATGAGGCATGGGCTCAAAGGTCAAACCGCCATCCTCAGACTTGAGCACCGTAGGGCCTACCAGATACAGCCGATCATGCTGATGCATGCTGGCCGTGAGTTCCTGGTAGTAGTGCGGCCCTGTCCCGCCGCTTACCGCGTCGGCACCCTTCACCCAGCTTGCTCCGCGATCATCAGAACGCCAGACACCGCCTTTACGCCGGTCCAGCTCAATGGCTGCGTAGACTACATCGGGATTCTGCAGTGAAATGGCTAGACCGATCTTACCCATATTGCCCGTGGGAAGGCCCTCGGTCAGTTTGGTCCAGTTCTTACCGCCATCGAGGGAGCGATGAAGGCCACTTTCGGGGCCACCGCCCATGTACGCGGCGACGGTCCGCTGGTGCTGCCAGGTAGCCGCATACAAAACATTTGGATCACGGGAGTCGATCACCACATCGGTAACACCGGTCCACTCGCCACCGCCGAGAGTCTTTTCCCAGGTCTGGCCACCATCGGTGGTCATGTATAAACCGCGCTCACCACCCTTGGTCCACAGCGGGCCCTGAACGGCGGCCCATACGGTATTGGAATCCTCGGGATGCAAAATGATCGTGGAGATGTGCTGGGACTCAGGCAGTCCCATGTTTGTCCAGTTTTCTCCACCGTCATCCGAGCGATAGATGCCGTCGCCAAAGCCTATGTGGCGACCGCCATTGTTCTCACCGGTGCCCACCCAAACGGTGTGGGGGTTACTTGGATCGATGGCCATCGC